>CAMBDR010000014.1 GCA_945864765.1 Janthinobacterium lividum
GCAATCGGTTCGACGCCGGCCGAACTCGCCAGCAGCGATAATTCTTCCAGACTGGCGGCAAAATCGCTACCCCCGAAATCAACAGCAACGAGTACGGCACGCATGAAAGGTTTCGATTCTATAGACAACGGCTTACTCAGCGTCGGCATCCAGATTCAAATTCACGGCACGTGCAGGCACCACCGTTGAAATTGCGTGTTTATAGACCATTTGGGTGACGGTATTGCGCAGCAATACCACATATTGGTCAAAAGATTCAATATGCCCTTGCAATTTAATTCCGTTCACCAAATAGATTGAAACCGGAACATGCTCTTTACGCAATGCGTTTAAAAATGGGTCTTGTAACAATTGCCCTTTATTGCTCATAACAGCTCCATCAAATTGTTGTTGTTTGTAAAATTGCTAAAATACCAGATGTCCGGCTTCACTTCAATTGGGGCCAGTCTTTTCAATTTCAAGCTGACCTCAACTTATTTTTCCACGATCTTTTCACGATTTTTTCACCAATGCGGCAAAAAAAGGAAATAGTCCGGCATAAATGTAATCGTTTTTGCCGATTGCTGCCACTCAAATCCGGTTTATTTTGGATTTTTATCGAATGGATTCTTGCCTGTGCGAAATTCGATCCGTAGTGGCGTACCCACCAAAGAAAAAGTGTCGCGGAAATGCTTTTCCAAAAACCGTTTGTACGGTTCGCTGACGGCATTCAGTGCATTGCCATGAATCACAATAATCGGTGGATTTTGTCCGCCCTGATGCGCATAACGCATCTTTGGCCGGATCGAGCCTTTACGCTTGGGTTCTTGCTTTTCTACCGCTTCTTCCAATGCCCGGGTCAGCTTGGGCGTGGACAGGTTCGCCATCGCCGCCTCATACGCGGCATCGACCGACTTCATCATTTGCACGATGCCGCTAGATTTCAGGGCGGAAATGAAATGGGTTTTGGCGAAGGACAGAAAATCGAGCTTGCGATCCAGATCGAACTTGATTTGGTCGCGCTTATCGACGGGCAAACCATCCCATTTATTCACCGCCACCACCAGGGCGCGGCCCGATTCCAAAATAAAGCCGGCGATATGCGCATCTTGCTCAGAAATATCTTGCTGCGCATCCAGCAGCAAAATAACCACATTCGCTTCCGAAATCGACTGCAAGGTTTTGACCACAGAAAACTTCTCAATCGCTTCAAACACTTTACCACGCCGACGAATACCTGCGGTATCAATCAGCGAATAATTCTTGCCATCGCGCTCAAATTCGATTTCAATCGAATCGCGGGTGGTGCCGGGCATGTCAAAGGCAATCACGCGCTCTTCACCCAGCAAGGTATTGACCAAGGTCGATTTACCGACATTGGGCCGCCCAACAATGGCAATGCGGGTGGGCCGTTCGGTGGATTCGCCCGCTTCGGGGTCGGCTTCAGATCCGGCTTCAGATCCGGCTTCAGATTCCGGGTCGGCTTGAGATTCGGGTGCGCCTTGCTGCGCCAATGCCTGATCGATGGCCATATCCAGCATATCGTGTACGCCGTCGCCATGGGCGGAGGAAATCACCAGTGGATCACCCATGCCCAGCTCATAAAATTCACTCACGGCGGCGGTATATTTCATGCCTTCGGCTTTATTTACCACCAGCAACACGGGCCTGCCTACTTTACGCAAAAAATCGGTGATGGTTTTGTCATGCCCGGTCAAGCCTTGGCGACCATCGACAATAAAGACCACCACATCGGCTTCCACCACCGCCTGTTTGGTTTGGCGCGCCATTTCATACATGATGCCGTCTTTGGCGACAGGCTCAAAACCACCCGTGTCGATCACTAAAAACGGGCGTTCGCCCATGCGCCCTTCGCCATAATGGCGATCACGCGTCAGACCTGGCAAATCGGCAACCAACGCATCACGCGATCTGGTCAAACGATTAAACAGTGTCGATTTGCCGACGTTTGGTCGGCCTACAAGTGCAATTACCGGCTTCATCCCACCCTTATTCAGTCGCAATTGCGACGACAGTTCCTGCTTGCGTCTGGAATACCGCCCTACCGGCCGCTACCAACGGTGACCCTGTGACGGGGCTGCCATCGGTTTCCATACGCGCCAAAAATGATCCATCTTCACGCGACAAAAAGTGGATAATCCCTTTATAGTCGCCTACCGCCACCGCGCGCCCGATGGAGAGCGGTGCAGACAGATCACGATACAATAATTTTTCATTGCGCCACACGCTTTGCCCCGCCTCGCGCGAAAAGCCGCTCACCACGCCCTTGACATCGGCAGCAAACACAAAGCGCGCATCCATGGCCGGGCCAACCTGGCTCGACAATTCTTTGTTCCAACGCACCACTCCGGTGCCCAAATCAAAACAAGCCAGGCGGCTTTGATACGAGGTGGCACAAATTTCATGCTCGGCCAAAATCGGACGCCCCACCACATCGGAAACCCGTTCCAATTCGGTCGCACCACGCGATTCACCGACCACGGTTTCCCAACGCGGGCCACCATTAATACTGTTCAAGGCCAACAACTTGCCGCCGGGTTGGCCGACATACACCGTGCCGCTATCGATGAGCAGACCGGGCGCACCGCGTAAAATCAGGGAAGGCACGGTGCGCAAGCTGGTCCAGCGTTTGCTACCAGTTTGGGCGTCAAATGCAATCACCCGGTTGTCGCCACTGCGCACCACAACCGCGCCATCACCGACCGCCGGGGCCGACAACACTTCGGACGGCAATTGTTCTTTCCAGCGCAATTTGCCACTACCATCAAACACCATCAATACGCCTTTGGTGCCGACCACGGCAACGCTGTCACCATCGCTACCGACCCCGGCGCTCAAGCCGGAACCGACGCTGATACGCCATTGCGGCTTGCCGCTGGCTGCGTCAAGCCGCGCCAAAGAACCATCGGCGGCGGCCACAAACACACTCTCAGCCGCATAGGCGGGCGAAAAAACCGCAACCCCGGCACGCCCGATCGAATACGACCAACTGAGTTTGGGGCTCATGCTGGCGGTAAAATTGACCAAGGCGAGCGGCGCATTGGCGGGGGTTTTGGCAAAGGGGTTCCATGAAGTACAGCCTGCCAATAGCGAAAACACGCCGATTGCGCCCATGGTTGCGCCCAATTTGGCAGCACTATGCATAGTCATTCTCATTCACTTCTATCCTGATCATTGGTACTGCGGTTCGATACTGCTCACTACTTCGTGCTCACTACTTCGCATCCACTACTTGGAGGCCACTACTTGGCGGCCACTTCGGCAGGTTTGGCCCCGCCAATGGCATCCAATTTAATTTGGACTAACTGACGGCCCTGGTTTTCTTTATCCAGCTTATCCAGCGCCAGTTGATAGGCAGCACGCGCATCGACAATTTTGTTTTGCGCCACCAAAATATCGCCACGACGATCTGCCACCGATGCGGCAAATTGGGTCGAGAAAGTACTGTCGAGCAATTTCAGCGCGGCATCGTAAGCTTTTTCATCGAGCAACAAGCCACTCAAACGCAATTTACCCAGCGCCTGGAATTCCGGATCTTTGCCCTTATCAACCAACCATTGTAATTGCGCTTTGGCACCTTTGACATCCTTGGCATCAAACGCGGTTTTGGCCGCCATCAATGCGGTCATTTCGGCATAAGCTGTACCAGCAAACTTGGTTTGCATGTCGTTGGCGACGCGCAACATTTTTGGTGCATCTTTGGTTTCCGCCATTTTTTGCACTTCTTCATACAGTTTCGATGCTTCTTGCGACTTGTCGCGCTGCATATAGTTCCAGCCATTCCAGGCCGCATACCCTGCCAGGGCGATGGTCAAGGCCCAGGTCAGCATATTGCCGTATTGGTTCCAAAATGCCTTGAGTTGATCTAATTGTTCTTGCTCTTCCAAATCGTATGCCATGATTCACGCCAACCATAAAAATTTAAAAATCACGATCTTATTCGGCCTGGCCGAAAATTTGATCCACCAAATAATCCACTACTTCATCCAACGCCACTTGCGCTTGTTGATGTTCTTCATCTTCTGCGCGCAATGCCTTGATTGTTGCCTGTTGCTTTGCCATTTCATCTTCGCCCAATATGATGGCGTAATGCGCACCACTGGCATCGGCGCGCTTCATTTGCGCTTTAAAATTGCCCAAACCGGTCGCGCTTGCGCAATGTAACACAACATCCATGCCTGCATCACGAATTCGCTCGCCCTGGACAAACGCTTCCAGTTGCGCCGCCGCGCCCTGATGCACCATATACACATCACATTGTGCTTGCTGGAAGTCCTTACCCGCTTCTTTCATCAATTCCAACAGACGTTCCGAGCCCATGGCAAAACCACAACCTGGCGTGGGTTTGCCGCCAAAGGTTTCTACCAGGGTATCGTAACGCCCACCTGCACACACCGTGCCCTGGGAGCCGAGTTGGTCAGTCACCCACTCAAACACGGTGCGGTTGTAGTAATCCAAACCCCGCACCAGACGCGGATTGATGGTGTAAGGTACGTTATTATGCCTCAGGATCGCTTGCACACCGTCAAAGTGGGCCAAGGATTGTTCACCTAAATAATCCAGCAGTTTCGGCGCACTATCCACCAAGGCTTGCATGGCTGGATTTTTGGTATCAAGAATACGTAAAGGATTGCTGTGCAAACGGCGCTGGGCTTCGGCGTCGAGCTGATCGGCATGCGCTTCAAAATAGGTAATCAAATCGGCACGGTGGCGCGCACGCTCGTCGGCATCACCAATTGAATTGAGTTCGAGCCGGATGTTTTCGAGGCCAAGGTCGTCCCACAGGCGGCGGCACATCATGATTAATTCGGCATCCACATCCGGGCCGGAAAAACCCATGGCTTCGGCACCAAACTGGTAAAACTGGCGGTAGCGGCCACGCTGCATTTTTTCATGGCGGAACATGGGGCCAAAATACCAGAGCCGTTTCGGGCCGTCATACACCAGATTATGTTCAATCACGGCGCGCACCGCACCAGCCGTGCCTTCCGGGCGCAAACTGAGTTGGTCACCGTTCAGGGCGTCGGTGAAGGAATACATTTCTTTTTCCACCACATCGGTGACGGCACCGATGCCGCGCACAAACAAGCTGGTTTCTTCCAGAATGGGGGTGCGCAATTGCTGGAAACCATAGCTTTTGAAAATGGTTTCTACGGTGGCTTGAAATAATTCCCACAGCGCGGCATCGCCCGGCAAAATATCATTCATGCCTTTGACCGCATTAATTTTTTTGGCTTTTTTACTATCTGACATCGCTCATCAAATCCTTAAAGTGTAAAGCTGGCTCAGGCTATTTTGCGTTGGCCATAATTAACCACCACGTAATTCAGCACAATGGCCTGAAATTCCTGGGCGATTTTGTCGCCGCGTAGCGTCAGGCGTTTTTCGCCATCAATAAATACCGGGGCAGCTGGTTGTTCGCCTGTGCCCGGCAAGCTGATACCGATATTGGCATGCTTGGATTCACCGGGGCCGTTGACGATACAACCCATCACCGCCACATTCATCGCTTCCACGCCGGGGTAGAGTTTTTTCCACTCGGGCATTTGCTGGCGCAGATAGCTTTGAATATCATCGGCCAATTCCTGAAACACGGTTGAGGTGGTACGGCCGCAACCGGGGCAGGCAATCACCATCGGGGTGAATTTGCGCAAGCCCATGGTTTGTAAGATTTCTTGGCCAACGATCACTTCGCGGGTGCGGTCGCCACCGGGTTCGGGCGTGAGCGAAATGCGGATGGTATCGCCTATGCCTTCCTGCAACAGCACCGAGAGTGCCGCCGTAGAAGCGACAATGCCTTTGCTGCCCATGCCCGCTTCAGTCAGGCCCAAATGCAGCGGGTAGTCGCAACGGCGCGCCAATTCGCGATACACCGCGATCAAATCTTGCACACCAGAAACCTTACACGACAAAATGATTTTATCGCCACCCAAGCCCAATTCTTCGGCGCGGCGGGCGTTTTCAATCGCCGAGGTAACCAGGGCTTCATACATCACCGCCTGAGCTGGCCAGGGTTCACTGCGTGCGGCGTTTTGATCCATGATGCGCGCCAATAAGGCTTGATCCAGGCTACCCCAGTTCACACCGATGCGCACCGGCTTATCGTAGCGGCAGGCGATTTCTATCATCTGGGCAAATTGGGTATCGCGCTTGGCCCCCTGCCCGACATTGCCGGGGTTGATGCGGTATTTCGACAAGGCCTTGGCGCACTCGGGGAAATCGGTCAGCAGGGTATGGCCGTTGTAATGAAAGTCGCCCACCAGCGGCACGTCGATTTCCATGCGGTCGAGTTGCTCGCGAATGGCAGGCACCGCCGCCGCCGCCGCCGGGTTATTCACCGTCAGACGCACAATTTCAGAACCGGCACGGGCTAATTCTTTGATTTGGATGGCGGTGCCAATGACATCGGCAGTATCGGTATTGGTCATCGATTGCACCACCACCGGTGCGCCACTACCGACTTCCACCACGCGCGTGCCATAGCGTATTTGCGCCATGCGTGTACTGCGACGCGGCATGAAACCGGAAGGTATCATTTGATTTGAGTTATCCAGGCTGGTCATGTTCTCGCTACTTTATAATCAAACGGGTGGTGTTGGTCGGGCCATTTTTCAGATTCAGCGGTGCGCCGCGCAACGTCGCTTCCACGCCTGAATTATTACCCAGCACCAATTGCACCGGATCAGTGATGGCGATGGTTTCGGTTTCACCCGCTTTGATCAGCCGTGACAAGATGACGTTACCATTCACTTTTTTCACTTCGACCCAGCAATCCTGGCGGAATTTGAGTACCAGGCTTTTGCTCGCATTGGCTGCATTGACGGCGGTGCCGGTTGCAACAGCGGGCGTGGCCACCAGCGGGATGGGCGTCGGGGTGGCGGTGTTGCCTGCCAGTGTCATGGGCTGCGATGCAGGTGTTGCACCGGGTGGTACAGGCGCAGGTGTAGCCAGGACAGCGGTATTTTCCGCGCCGGAGGCCAAACTGCTTGCTGCACTGGTAACCGTGCTGGCAGCCGCGCTGGCAACCGAACTGGCCGTAGCGCTGACCGAAGCCGGGGTACGCTTCAATAGATCAGCCGGCAAAGGCTTGAGCCACCCCATTTTGGCAGCCACACCCACCACCACCACCAACAAGACGGCACCCAAAATCCACCAATTCACCGCCGCCACGCCGCGCCGCCGCATGGAAGGCAGGCGCACCTCGGAAAACGGCATCGCCAAATCACGCCGTACAGGCGGCAAGGTGGAAACGGGCACATCCTGGTCACCGATCATCGCCACCAACACAGCGGCATCGAGCTTGACCAATTTGGCATAGGCGCGCACAAAGCCGCGTACCGTTGCCAAACCCGGCAAGGCTTTATAGTCGCAGGCTTCCAGCGCTTGCACCTGACGCGGTGCCAATTTCAGTTGCTCAGCAACTTGCTCGACGCTCCACCCCAAAGCGGTGCGTGCAGCCGCCAGTTGGGCACCCGGCGTGCCAGTAAAATTACGTGCGCCGCGCGCTTCACCATCCAATACCGCTTCACTCATTAAACGCCCCACGTTGATACGCCGCATATTCCGGCGACGACGCGTGATAGCGACGCAACTGGGTTCCGGTACTGGTTTCTAAAGAAATATCACCAATTTTGTGATAAATCCGTGTTGCCAACCATAATACGTCGGCGGGTAATTGCTCACCCTGGGTGGATTTGATCACGCGTGAAATATAAAACTCGGCGCGCTCCATATCTTTTCGCTCAGAAAAATAAAACTTCGCCAAATTCAAATTACTGGTCGGATTGGCCGGCTCCACCTTGAATGCGCTCAAGAAATATTGCTCTGCCTCACGCGTCTTTTTAATCTTCAGACTGCAGGTGCCTGCATTATTCAAGGCCTTGGCCGGGGAATTGTAACTACGATTACTCAATGCGGCTTCAAATTGAACAATCGATTCTTCCACTCGTCCGGACTTGCACAAATACCAGCCATAATTACTTTGCAAATCAGGGTTATTCGGTGCCGCCTTCAAGCCCTTGGAAAAATTATCCTCGGCCAATTTGGCTTCGCCCATTTCCATATAAATCAAGGCACGCACACCATAGGCATCGGCCAAATCGGGCGACAATTGCAAAGCTTGTTTGACTTCGTCCAGCGCCACGTCAAAATTGCGTTGTTCAAAATAACCGACCGCCAATTGCAAACGAATCAAAGCGCGTTTTTGCGCCTGGGTTTGATCGGAACTGGTTGGCAATTCCGATGAGTCCGAACGGCGCGCCGTGGTTGAACTGCAACCCGCTGTACATAGCACGGCGGCGGCAAGCATCAAGCCGAGGCCACCCGTGAACCAGCGTTGCTTATGAATTGTTAACTTCATGAGGGAATCTCCACAATACGACCGAAATTCTTACCGAATTTTTGTTGATACTCGTCCATTTTCTCCATCCGCTGTTGTACTTTGGTGCGGTCTTGTACTTCACCGGCCAATTGCCCGCAGGCGGCGTCGATATCATCGCCCCGGGTTTTACGAATGGTCGTAACCACGCCCGCTTCCAGCAAGATACTGGAAAAAGCTTTGATACGGGGATTTTTGGAGCGCAACAAGCCTGATTCAGGGAAGGGATTAAAGGGAATTAAATTAAATTTGCAGGGCACATTTTTGACCAGCTCCAGCAATTGCTGCGCATGTTGGTCCGTGTCATTAACGCCGTCGAGCATGCAATATTCAAAGGTGATGAAATCGCGCGGCGCATAATCGAGGTAACGCTTGCAAGCGGCCATCAGTTCTTGCAAGGGATATTTTTTATTCAGCGGCACCAAACTGTCGCGCAAAGCGTCGTTAGGGGCGTGTAAGGAAACTGCCAGGGCCACCGGGCATTCTTGCGCCAGTTTATCGATCATCGGCACCACGCCGGAGGTGGATAAGGTGACGCGGCGGCGCGACAAGCCATAGGCGTTATCGTCCAACATGAGTTTCAACGCAGTGACTGTCGGCTCAAAATTGAGCAATGGCTCGCCCATACCCATCATCACCACATTGGTGATTTGACGCTCGCCTTTGGGGCCGGGTTCCACGCCGAAAGTTTGGCGCAGGGCAAATTCTGCCATCCACAATTGGCCGATAATTTCAGCCACCGTCAGGTTGCGGTTAAAGCCTTGCTTGCCGGTCGAGCAAAAACGGCAATTTACGGCGCAGCCAGCCTGGGTCGAAATACACAGCGTGCCACGATTTTCTTCGGGAATGAAGACGGTTTCCACCGCATTGCCTTGGCCGACATCGACCAGCCACTTGCGCGTGCCGTCGGTCGAAGTATGGTCAGAAATGGCTTTGGGGGCCACAATTTCAGCGCGGGTGGCCAATTTTTCGCGCAGCGACTTGGCCAAATCGGTCATGCTGTCAAATTGACTGGCACCGTATTGATGTATCCAGCGCTGCAATTGCTTGGCGCGAAAAGGCTTTTCACCAAGCTCGGCACAATAGGCGAGCAATTGGTTGGGGTCTAAATCGAGCAAATTGATCAGCGCAGCAGTCATTTACAACCTTTTACAAATCGCTACCCGGCATGATGAATCATGGACCGGGTAGGGTTGGTACTTACTTGGGTACTTACTTAGTACTTACTTAAAATCGCAGCAACACCGATTAACGTGAATACACGTTCAATGCGGGGAAGAAATAAGCGACTTCAACGGCAGCGGTTTCAGCCGCATCGGAACCGTGAACGGCGTTGGCATCAATCGAATCAGCGAAATCGGCGCGGATCGTGCCTTTTTCTGCTTTCTTTGGATCGGTTGCGCCCATCAGGTTGCGGTGTGTCAAGATGGCATCTTCACCTTCCAGAACGGTAACCATCACCGGGCCAGAAATCATGAAACTGACCAAATCATTGAAGAAAGGACGCGCTTTATGCACTGCATAAAACCCTTCAGCTTCAGCACGCGAGAGGTGTGTCATGCGGGCAGCAATAATTTTCAAGCCCGCGCCTTCAAAACGCGCATAAATTTGACCGATCACGTTTTTTGCAACTGCATCCGGTTTGATGATCGACAGGGTACGTTCGATTGCCATTTGTAAAACTCCAAAAAAGGTTTAATTCAAGAAAGAAATACTCAATTAGTAACTTGCGCAACCCTTGATTCTAACACAAATCACCCCCATATCACGGCAGGACGGAAATTGTGCCTTTAAATCAGGCTAGTCGGCGTGAATTCATTGCACTTTTTTCATTTTATCGTCGCCAACAAGCATCAGCAGGTGCGGCCTTATCGACCTGATTGTGTACAGCATGTGTAAGGCGCACAAACATGCTATGCTTATACCGAGCATATTTCATTTTTTGGAGGACATCATGGCAATCAATCTGGATAGAAATTACGATCTAACGGGCAATTCCGCCCAGGTTCGCAATCGCGTTATGCGCAATACTTACTGGCTGTTAGCACTTTCTCTGCTACCGACGGTGCTGGGCGCGTGGCTAGGCGTGCAAATGAAGTTTTCATTTTTTAGCGGTAGCCCGTTTATTGGCCTTGCCGTATTCATGGTCATTGCGTTTGGCTTCATGTGGGCGATTGACCGCAACAAGGATTCGGGCATTGGCGTGTTGCTATTACTGGGCTTCACGTTTTTTATGGGCTTGATGCTGTCACGCCTGATTGGTGCGATTCTTGGCTTTTCCAATGGTGCAACCCTGATCATGGCAGCATTTGGTGGCACCGCCAGTATTTTTGCAGTCATGGCCACCATTGCGACGGTGTCCAAGCGTGATTTTTCGGGCATGGGGAAATGGTTGTTTGTCGGCTTTTTGGTGGTTCTGGTGGGCGGCGTTTTGAATATGTTTTTTCAGATACCCGCTTTGTATTTGGCACTGTCGGTGATGGTGATTTTTATTTTCTCGGCGTATATGCTGTATGACGTGCAGCAAGTCATCAATGGCGGCCAAACCAATTACATCATGGCGACCTTAAGCATTTACCTCGACATTTACAATGTCTTCAGCAGCTTGTTGCAATTGCTCGGTATTTTTGGCGGAGACGATTAAATATCACCATCAAGCGTCAATATTCAGCATCGCATTAAAACCAGGTGGGTATGCCAGTGCCCACCATTTTTCCCGCGTGGGCACAGGTGCCCACCCTACCTCACCAGATCAAACACCGCCATCGATTCCACATGCGAAGTATGCGGAAACATATTCACCACACCAGCCAGACTCAATTGGTAACCAGCCTGATGCACCAGGATGCCGGCATCACGCGCCAGGGTTGACGGGCTGCACGACACATATACAATACGTTTTGGCTTGAATTGCGCACTTTCGGCTGGCAAGGCTGCCAAGGACTCGCACAAAGCTTGCGCACCATCACGCGGTGGGTCGATCAAGATCCGGTCAAATGCCCCCAACTTGATCCATTCCGTCGCCGTCATTTCAAACAGGTTGCGGGTACTGAATTCGGTTTTTTCCGCCACACCATTATATTTGGCATTCTCGCGAGAACGCTCGGTCAAACTTTCGCTCCCTTCGATGCCGACCACGCTGCGCGCCTGGGTTGCCAGGGCCAGGGTAAAATTGCCCAGGCCGCAAAACAAATCGGCTACCCGCTCGTGCGGCTGCGCATCCAGCAGGCGCACGGCGCGTTGCACCAGAACCCGGTTAATCATGTGGTTAACCTGGGTAAAATCGACCGGTTTAAACGGCATGGTAATGCCAAATTCGGGCAAATGGTAGGCCAGTTGCAAATCCAGCGGGTAATACGGCACGGCCGTTTCCGGCCCCTTGGTTTGCAGCCACCATTGAATTTTGTATTGGTCGGCAAAGGCGCGCAGTTTGGTTTCATCGTCGGGCGTCAAGGCCGCCATGATGCGCAGCACCAGCGCGGTGACCGTGCTACCGACAGCCAATTCAATTTGCGGCATTTGCTCCATAATCGAGAGCGAAGCCACCAACTCGCGCAGCGGCAACAACATGGCCGACACATGCGGCGGCAAGATTTGGCAACTCCGGATATCGGCCACAAAGGGTGATTTGCGCTCGTGAAAGCCAACCAATACCTGCCCCTTCTTTTTAACATGCTTGACCGACAGCCTGGCCCGATAACGGTAACCCCAAGTGGGGCCATACACCGGGCGCAACAGATTGAGCGCGCGCACTTTGCCGATATGGCGCAAATTATCCTCCAGCGTGCGCTGCTTGATGGCAACTTGCGCACTGGCATCCAGATGCTGCATCGAACAACCGCCACACACGCCAAAATGCACGCATTGTGGCTTGACGCGCAAGGACGATTCACGCAGCAAGGCGCTCATGCTGGCGATTTCAAAATTCTTTTTCTTTTTAAAGGTGGAATACTTGACCCGCTCGCCCGGCAAGGCACCTTCGACGAAAATGACTTTGCCAGGACTACCATCTTCATTCGGGAGATGGCCTACACCGCGCGCTTCAGAATCGAGCGAGCTGATTTCAATAATATGCATAATTCAGTTGAGAAGAAAAATAAAAGCTGCCAGCAATGAAGCCAGCAAACTACTAAGCCAGCAAACTACAAGAGTGATTCGCGATCCACCCCGCGTGAAGCCATGGCACGCTTGAGCTTACCCAAGGCCTCTTGCTGAATTTGGCGCACCCGCTCGCGCGTGATGCCCATTTCATCGGCCAGGGTTTCGAGGGTAGCCGGATCATCGTTATCCAGACCAAAGCGCCGTTGAATCACGGCACGCTGTTTATCGGGCAGATTATGCAGCCAATCGTGAATCAGGTGGGTCATTTCATGCTGTTCAGCGGTGGCGTCCGGGCCGTGCTCGCTATCGCTGGGCAACATATCCATCAAACTCGACTGCGGATCATTATCCAGCGGCGCATCCAGCGAGGTGGGGTGTTCGCTTAAGGCCAGAATATCCTGCACCTCATCGGCAGGTCGCCCCAATAAGTGCGCAATATCTTCAATCGTGGCGTCTTTGCCGTCATGGTGATGCGATTCCAGGTGATATTTGGCACGCAAAATTTGGTTTAACTCGCGCACCATATGTACTGGCAGGCGCACCGTGCGCGCCTGATTCATGATCGCACGCTCAATGCTTTGGCGTATCCACCAGGTCGCATAGGTAGAAAAGCGAAAACCACGCTCCGGTTCAAATTTATCAATCGCCCGCATCAAGCCCAGATTGCCTTCTTCTATCATATCCAGCAGAACCACGCCGCGATTGATATAGTGTTTGGCAATCGACACCACCAGACGCAAATTGTGCTCGATCATCTTTTGCCGCGCCGCAAAGTCGCCATCTTTGGCCTGGCGCGAGAAATGCAATTCTTCCGCAGCCGACAACAAGGGGCGGGTGCCAATTTGATTTAAGTAGCGCTGAGTGGTATCGGTGGATAATTCTGCCGCCAAAACCGACTTCAACTCTTCGACTTCGAGCACCAAGCCCGAACTCAATTCTTCAGCGTCATCTTCATCGAGAATTTCAGCCTCTGGCGGCCCCTCGGAAAAGTCTTCCGCGCTGCCCTCATCAATCTCGTTACTTGGTTTGTAAGTCATCGGATTGGTCGCTGCAAGAATGCGTTAATCGAAAAGCTGTTAGCGATTTGGCAAAAACCGAACCGGATCAACTGGCTTACCTTGCTGGCGGATTTCGAAATGTAGCTTGACGCTATCACTGTCGGAATTACCCATCTCGGCAATTTGTTGACCTTTTTGTACGGCTTGCCCTTCTTTCACTAATAAACTTTGGTTGTGTGCATAAGCTGATAGCAAATTGCTACTATGTCGTACAATCACCAAATTGCCGTAACCGCGCACACTGCCAGCATACATCACTTTGCCCGCCCCTGCGGCGAATATCTGCTGTCCGCTTTTTCCTGCGATATCAATCCCCTTATTTTTACCTTCATCAAACCCGGCCAAAATTCGCCCATCAGTAGGCCAAACCCAGGCCAAACTCTCGTCTGCGGCGCTGGCAGAACTGGCACTGGCTGCGGCAGCACTGGCACTACTGGTGCCGACGTTGCCGGATGGCACGACATTGGCAGGCGCGTTGGCAACGGCAGTCGTGGCTGCGTCAGTTTTTTGCAACTCAGCCAGTGTCGCTTCAGAATAGGGGCGCTTATCGCCACGCGGACTGCTCTTATTCACAACCGCCACCGCAGCCCCAGCGGCAGGCGGTGCAACCGGAACCGCTGTGCCAGGTTTTGCACTTTTATCCAGAGTGGGGGCGGCGGTCACCCGTTCAATTTGCACGCCATTTTTACCGGCACCCGCATCGGGCGGCGCAACGCGTAAAGTTTGATCAATTTTAATATCATTTGGATTGCTTAAATTATTCCAAACAACCAAATCCCGGTAGTTTTGACCATGATCCAGCGCCACCCGAATCAGGGTATCGCCTTTTTTCACCGTGTAAAACCCAAGCGCATCCGCGGGTTTCTCCAGCACTTTAGCTGGTTGTGGCGCAGGAACCACGCTCACCTTCGGTTCTGCCACTTTGACATTACTACTGTGTTCGACCACGGGTGCCGGACTTTGAGTGGTTTGACAAGCAACCATCAAGATTGCACTTCCCGCCACCAATAAACAACGTACTGTATTCATACTCATGAGTTTTCTATTCCAAACCATCCGGCTTTATATGACGCCGGCCCGCAAAGGGACAAAATGACAATCTTCCAGTGTGGTACTGGTCCATTCAAACTGACTGACTCGTTGAATCAATTGCAACACCTGTTGCTTCGTGCCAGCGGGGGCCACGGGTGCGACCAGGCGTCCGCCGATTTGCATTTGATCCAGCAAACCACGCGGCACTTCCATACCGGCTGCGGCCAGAATGATACCGTCAAATGGCGCAGCCTGGGGCAAACCCAACATACCATCGCCATAATGCAGGCGAATATTGGCAATACGCATCGGGCGTAAATTGGTTTTTGCCAATTCGTGCAAGGGTTTGATCCGTTCAATCGAATACACTTCTTGTGCCACGCAGGATAATACCGCCGCTTGATAGCCACAACCGGTGCCAATTTCCAATACCCGATTCAAGTTTTGCCCGGCACGCAAGACTTCGATCATGCGCGCCACAATATAGGGCTGGGAAATGGTTTGGTGGTGACCGATCGGTAACGATGCATCGATATAGGCCTGACTGGCCAGACCGGAATCAATAAATAAATGGCGTTGCACCGCCAACATGGCGGCCAACACGGTTTGGTCTTGCACCCCTTGGCGCGCGATCCGCCCCACCATGGCACGCCGAATCGCTTCGGACACCAGGGGGTTGGCGCGCTCTTCGCTAATGGGAAGTGGTTCCGGGCGCAGCAAGGGGCCGGGTGGCGGGTGGCGGCTGATCAATTCAGAATTACGCGCCGCGTTTTGGGTAGCGGTTTGGGGTGTTGCTACCCGTGCCGAGCGCACGGTATTGGCCGCACGCACGGCCGCCGGATTCGACACCACCGCCGAAAGAGAGAGAGGAAAAGTTTTTTTCTTGCCCGTCATGGCAAGCTATCCTGCAGCACGGTTAAATGTTCGTGATGGGTCAAATCAATTTGTAGCGGGGTAATTGAGACATGGCCCAGCGCCGCAGCATGAAAATCGGTGCCCGGCCCCGCATCTTTGGCCACACCCGGCGGGCCAATCCAGTAAATATCGCGTCCACGCGGATCTTTACTGACGATGGAGGGTTCGGATTGGTGGCGCTTGCCCAGACGCGTGCCTGCCCACGGCAATAATTGCTCATACGGTCGATTCGGAATATTTACGTTCAGCAAATACGGCGGCGGCAAATTGGCAAACTGGTGTAGCACAATCTCGCGTGCCACCCGCGCTGCGGCATCCAGATTAGTCCAGGCATAATCGACCTGAGAAAAAGCAATGGAGGGTACGCCAAATAAATAGCCTTCGGTGGCAGCAGCCACGGTGCCGGAGAACAAGGTATCATCGCCCATGTTTTGCCCCTGATTAATGCCGGAGACCACCAGATCAGGGCGTTCGGTGCAAATCGCGGTCAAGGCAATGTGGACGCAATCGGACGGCGTGCCATTAATAAAATAAAAGCCGTTGGCCGCCCGCTGCACTGAGAGTGGGCGATCCAGGGTCAGAGAGTTGGACGAGCCAGAACGGTTGCTATCCGGGGCCACTACCACAATCTCGGCAATCGATGCCATCGCATCAGCCAAGGCGATAATGCCGGGTGCAAGATATCCGTCGTCATTGCTAATAAGTATTTTCATAGCGCGATTTTACCTGATCATGAGCCGCTCGCGGTAGCATTTTGATGATTATTCAACAAAATCGGCTTTACCACGACAAAATCTACCTCCTGGACTTCATTCGGATCAACATGATCACAACGCCCATGATAAAATAAAACGACCGTTCGTTTTTTTATTTCACAGAGGAGATTTATGAAAGCCATTGTTTGTAAAGCATGGGGATTGCCCGATACCCTGGTTGTTGAAGAGCAAGCCGACTTGAGCGCAGGGCCGGGCCAGGTCGTGATCGATATCAAAGCGGCGGGCGTGAATTTCCCCGATGTGTTAATTATTCAAAACAAATATCAATTCAAACCGAATTTACCGTTTACACCGGGCAGTGAATTATCCGGCGTCATCAGTGCGGTGGGCGAAGGTGTAACGCATTATAAAGTAGGCGATAAAGTGATTGCCTTCATCGGCCATGGCGCATTTGCGCAACAGGTTGTCGCGCCTGCCGCCAATTTAATGCCGATGCCACCGGGCATGGATTTTGATGTAGCTGCCGCGATCACCCTCACCTATGGCACCAGCCACCATGCAGTTTGTGATCGGGCGCAATTAAAAGCCTGGGAAACCATGTTGGTTTTGGGCGCAGCGGGTGGCGTTGGTTTGGCCGCCATCGAGATTGGCAAGGCCTTGGGTGCGCGCGTGATTGCGGCAGCGTCGAGCGAGGAAAAATTGGCGGTGTGCCGCGCCCATGGTGCCGATGCCTGCATCAATTACAGCACGCAAGATTTGCGTGAAGCAATTAAAGCGGCGACCGATGGCAAAGGGCCGGATGTGATTTATGACCCGGTCGGCGGCGACTATAGCGAAGCGGCGTTTCGCTCAATTGGCTGGCGCGGACGTTATTTGGTGGTGGGCTTTGCCAATGGCGAGATTCCGAAATTGCCACTCAACCTGACCCTGCTCAAGGGCGCATCCCTGGTCGGCGTATTTTGGGGTGAATTTGCCAAACGCGAACCGAAAGCCAATTTGCAGGCGATGCGGCAATTAATGGGCTGGTTGGCCGAAGGTAAAATCAAACCACATATTTCGGGCCGCTATGCCCTGGCCGATACGGCGCAAGCCTTGAATGATATGGCAGCGCGTAAAGTGACGGGCAAGGTGATCATCCTGCCGTAGCAAAATAGCTCAAAAACATATCCACTGCCGCGTCCAGCACCTGTTGCTGCACAGCAGGATCAAGCGTGGCCTTGCCCATGGTAATTTGTGGCCAAAATGCAAACGCCTTGATCTGGCCTTGCAGCAAATGGGCAGCAAACGCCGGATCACACGCCTTCAATCTGCCATCCTGTTGCGCGGCCCGTATCCAGGCGAGCACGCCCTCTTCGCGCTCGCCAAATTTTGCCACCATCGCCTGAGCCCGCTCGGGCGAGTGGATGGTGGCGGCAATCGCCACCCGCGCCAGATCGATGAAATTCGCATCGTTTAACATCTGCATTTTTTGCTGCATCAATTCCATTAATTGTGGCCGCAACGCTTGCTCCGGCCGATAGGATACATCGAGCAATGGTGCACTGGTCTCCCATAATTGCAGCAAGATCGCAGCAAATAAATCATCTTTACTCGGGAAGTGGTTATACACGGTACGCTTGGATACCTCAGCGCGCGCCGCAATCCTGTCCATACTGGTCGCTTCAAAGCCATGGTCGCGAAATTCGGCAATTGCCGCTTGCATGATCGCTTCGCGTTTGCGCTCAGTCATTTTTTGCGCTGGAACCATCATCGCCATCATCATCCTTATCTTTGCAAAATTTTTCGATTATTTTACACCAGATAGTTTACTTTTTCCCGCTTTAGAACTACACTGTGCAGTGTAGATTTTTCACATCCAATTGAACCCCGAATAAGCCTCGAATGTATAAAGGACAGCCATTCATGAATTCACCCACCGAAAAAGATGCCGCGCGCACATCCGTGCCCGTCAGATTTCAAAATAATCAATCGGTTCAGCGCGCCGGATTCTGGAAAGCATTACAAATCAGTTGGCACTTCATGTTCAATAAACCAAAGAACACCGTGCCAACCGGCTCAATTCCAATCCAAAGCTTAAGCCAGTCCGAGCTATTGGCAGCACCCGATCATACCTTGTTTCGGCTC
>CAMBDR010000015.1 GCA_945864765.1 Janthinobacterium lividum
AACTGCGTTGCATGCTATACATGACACCAGAAGAATGGCATAGTACAGATAGCCGAATTGTAAACGCATTGTACAAAATATAAACTCATTTCCGGGATCACATCATGAACAAAAATTTATTAGCAGCGGCCATCGCAATTTGCTTCGCGGCCCCTGCATTGGCTCAATCCAATGTCACCATCTACGGTATTGTGGACGCAGGCATTCAAATCAGCAACAATGGCAGCAGCGGCAGCGACCCCACTGTCAAACTGGTCAGCGGCATTGCTGACGGCTCGCGCTTGGGCTTTAAAGGCTCTGAAGATTTAGGCGGTGGTTATCGCGCTGTTTTCCAACTGGAAGCACGGATTGAACTCGACACCGGCAAACAACAGGTAGGCAATCTGTCCACCAATCAGGGTTTTGCCCTGACTCGCGGCATGGATGCATTAGGCCCACGCCTGCTGCCAACCATTCGCGGTGCATTGCAGCCAGCGGTCAATGTCAATAGCAATAACGCCTTGTTTGACCGCACTTCAGCGGTAGGCTTGGTAACGCCTTTCGGTGCATTTATTGCTGGTCGCCAATATACCCCTGCCTATGAAGTGTTTGCACAGGCCGAAACCTTTGAACTCGGCACAGCTGGCAACTGGGGCAATATCACCGGTGGCTTGGGCGGCATCCTGACCACTGGTTCGGCAATTCGCTCAGACAAATCGCTCCAATATCGTATCGAAAAAGATGGCTGGGGTGCTTCCGTCATGTGGGGCTTTAAAAATTCCGGCTACGTCGGTCTGGATGACCATTTTGCAGGTGCCCGAATCGCCTACAAGAAAAACGGCTGGGATGTGGGTATCGGCTACAACCGTGGCACAGATCAAAGCAATCAAACTGGCTTGATCACCCGCGTCATCGGTGGCTCCTATGCATTTGGCGACTTCAAGGTTTTTGCCGGCTACCAAAACAACCGCAATGACCATTCCGTGTTGATTCCGGTATTCATCTCAACCTGGGACGCCAGCATTGCCCCAACATTGGCACCACTGGGTGCGCCAACAGCGGCTGCCCTGCGCAATGTCTTTGTTACCAACCTGACCAACAACTTCAAGCTTGATGTTGAAAGCGTTTCCCTGGGTATGCATTACAAGTTGGGCGGTGGCCGCATCATGACGTCGATCAGCCATCAAAATGACCGCACTGCAACCAATAGCGATGTCACCCAATATGCTATTGGCTATGACCACTTCCTGTCCAAACGCACCGATCTTTACACCGTGGTAGGCTACATCAAAAACCGTAACTTCGGTCAGTATGCCCTTGGCGTAGCAAGTGCCTCGGGCGGCTTTACCAGCGCGGCTGGCGAAAGTAGTCGCGCATTGCAATTTGGTATCCGTCACAAGTTCTAATACAGTATGTACGATAGCCCAAAGGGCACCCTGGGGTGCCCTTTTTGCTGCTTTTTGCTGCCAAATGACCGGAGATACGCTTGAGTACCGCTTCCCATTTTTCCACAGAATCGACCGAGACCATGAGCGCACCGCTGGACTCCACTGCCATTGCCAATTACTTGGCAGAACATCCCGAATTTTTTCAAGAGCATAGCGCCTTGCTGGCACAAATTCAATTAAGCAGCCCCCTCACAGGTCGCGCCATCTCCTTGCAAGAGCGACAAATGGAAGTGATGCGCAGCAAATATAAAGCGCTTGAATTGCGCCTGGCTGAATTTATTCGTACCGCACACGAAAATGAAGCCCTCAACCAAAAATTTAATGACTGGTCAAAAAATTTACTGCTGGCGCGTAACGATGTGGATTTACCTCATGTTTTAATCGATGGCTTACGTTCGATTTTCAATGTGCCCTATGCCACTTTGCGGCTCTGGCGTGTGGCCAGCGACTTTTCTCATACCTGGTTTGTGAAAGATGTTTCAGAAGATGTGCGCATCTTTGCCAATAGCCTGACAACGCCTTATTGCGGCATCAATAATGATTTTGAAGCAGTCAGTTGGATTGAAGATGGCCAAGATATTCGCTCGGTAGCAATGCTGCCTTTGCGCCTGCCTGACCGGGAAACCTTTGGCTTGCTGATATTAGGTTCGTCCGATGAAAATCGCTTTGCCGCCAGCATGGCAACCGATTTTTTACTGCAAATTTCCGCCACCTCCAGTTCTGCCCTCGCCTGCCTGTTGGATTAGTGCCAATCATGCCCCAGAACGCCAATCAACCATTACTTGAGGCGTATCTGGCTCATCTCTTGCATCAACGCCAACTCTCACCCCTTACCGTCGCCAGCTATCGGAGTGATTTGGAACAATTGCAAGCGCTATTACCTGCCACCGCATGGCAGGACATCAAACATTTTGCAATACGCAAAATCAGTGCCCAATTACACGCTCAAGGCTTAAGCCCGCGCTCATTGGCGCGCAAATTATCAGCTTGGCGTAGCTTTTTCAACTGGCTGGCCGAACAAAGCGCCACCACTCTGGACAGCAATCCGATACAAGGCGTAAAAGGGCCGAAACGCAGCAAACCCCTGCCCAAGTCATTGGGAGTTGATGAGGCAGTCCATCTGGTCAGCCCTGGCGCGACGACAGGCCTGGATGCGCTTGCCTTGGCGAGCCTGGCATGCAATCGCGCCATGTTTGAATTATTGTATTCAAGTGGTTTGCGCGTCTCCGAATTATGTTTGCTCGACTTTCGCTACCATGGCGCGCCCAATAACTCACTGGGCTGGATTGATTTGGCCGAGCGCGAACTAACTGTCACGGGCAAGGGTAACAAGATGCGGCGCGTGCCAATTGGCCAGGCCGCGCTCGACGCCCTGCAAGACTGGCTGACACAACGCCCATTATTGGCAGCCCTCGACGAAGCGGCGCTCTTTCTCAACGAGCGCGCCCGCCGCATGTCGCCACGCGTGGTGCAACTGCGCTTAAAGGTACACGCCCAACAGCAAGCCATGCCAACCCATGTTCACCCGCATATGCTGCGCCATTCGTTTGCCAGCCACGTCTTACAATCGAGTGGCGATTTGCGCGCCGTGCAAGAAATGCTGGGGCATAGTAGCATCGCCTCAACCCAGGTGTACACGGCACTGGACTTCCAGCACTTGGCCCATGTGTATGATGCCGCCCATCCACGTGCCAAGCGCAAATAATCCCGGTTCCGGCAAAATCACGCTAAAATCACTGTCAACACCTCTTGATTTCCAACATTTCAATACCATATTGTGGTTTTCTTCAAAATAGAGCACAGATAATGGCACTCATTCCCACCACCATTCTGACTGGTTTTCTTGGCGCAGGCAAAACCACTTTGCTCAACCGCATTTTGCAAGAGAACCATGGACAAAAAATCGCTGTCATCGAAAACGAATTTGGCCAAGAGAATATTGACAATGAAATTTTGGTGCAAGACAGCAATGAAACCATCGTCGAAATGAATAATGGCTGCATTTGTTGCACAGTACGAGGTGATTTGGTTACCGCTCTAGGAAGTCTGGCACAGCGCCGCGCCGCCGGCGAACTCCAGTTCGAGCGCGTCATCATTGAAACCACGGGCTTGGCTAACCCCGGCCCGGTCGCACAAACCTTTTTTATTGATGAAGAAGTCGGCAGCCAATATTTACTCGATGCCATCATTACCGTGGTCGATGCGCGGCACGCCATGCAGCAACTCGATCAACATGAAGAAGCGCAGCGCCAGGTTGGCTTTGCTGACCGCTTGCTACTGTCGAAAACCGATTTGGTGTCCCCTGCCGAAGTGGCTATCCTGAAAAGCCGTTTATGCCGCATCAACCCACGCGCCCACATTACCCACGCCGATTTCGGGCGCGCCCCAATTGCAGAGATCCTCGATATCAAGGGCTTCAATTTAAATGAAAAACTGGAGCTGGACCCCGATTTTTTAGCGCAGGATGAGCTTGACTGTGATGCGCATGACTGTGATGAACATTGCGAACATGAGCACGAACATGGGAATGAAAATGAGCATGAGCGCCATGACCATCATCACGCTCACCAGCACAATCATCACAACCACCATCACGCCCATCACAGCGACGAAATTGCTGCCTTTGTGTTCAAAGCCCGTCGCCCCTTCGACACCGCAAAACTCGACGATTTCATGGGACATATTGTGCAAGTATACGGCCCAACTATGTTACGCTATAAGGGTGTGTTGTGGATGGCGGGTGCAGACCGAAAAGTTGTATTTCAGGGTGTGCACCAATTAATGGGGAGTGATTTAGGTGGAAAATGGCCCGATACCACAGAACGAGAGAGTAAAATGGTTTTTATCGGAAAAAATCTGCCAAAAGATGTTTTTATTCAGGGACTGGAACAGTGTTTGGTATAAACTAGCCAAGCCGCAAACCGGGCCAACCAATAGCCCAACGTCGTAGCCCTTCATGCCAGCGCATAGTAGTGCATATCAGTACATGCAGGGCTTGAAAATTGAAAAATCTGCCGTATCGAGAGTAAGCGAAGTGATGACCAAGACCAATAACCCCACCGCCACGCCTGAGGCCCCCATCCTGACCGAAGAACAAGTCCGTCAGATGAGTGATGACGATTATATGAATGCCGAGCAATTGGCATTCTTTAAAGCTCGTTTACAACAGCTTGAAAAAGACTTGCTAAAAAATGCCGGTGAAACCACCGAACATTTACGAGAGACCGTATTAGTCCCTGATCCAGCCGACCGCGCCACCATTGAAGAAGAACATGCGTTAGAATTACGCACGCGTGATCGCGAACGCAAGTTGTTAAAGAAGGTACAGCAATCGATCGCCGCCATTGATACAGGTGATTATGGCTGGTGTGAAGAGACGGGCGAACCGATAGGCATTCCACGTTTGATTGCACGCCCGACGGCAACGCTCTCCCTGGAAGCACAGCAACGACGAGAACTCAAGCAAAAATTATACGGCGATTGATGCGATAAGCCGGGCCCAGGCAGCATGCGACATTTTGATTGCATGCCGCCTTTTATTTTGGGACATCAAGCAAAGTGGGGATTTTTTCATTCCTGAAAAAAAAGGAGGGGCCGAAAGCGCCCGTGCCAGAAGATAAGGATGCATTGCGTAAAAAACGCGATGAGGATGCTGCACGCATGTCTGCCACCACCGAATTACGCATCGAATCCCTGCGCCAAAACTCACAGACCCAACGTGATATCGCCCGCGCCACCGCATTAAAAATTGACGCCATCGAATCAGAAATGGCCTTCGATATTTTTGATGCCCCCGAACCCAGTTGGAACAGTCGCCCCAAACGCCCCACCACGGCGACCCGGCAAGAAATCAGCGATGGCCGCACCCAACCCAACCAATCGGGCAATACGCTGCCATTCATTGAACTGGCCACCACCGAAATACTGGGTGATGGTTCTGGCTCCGGTCAGGCAGTTGAAGTGGCGGAATCCGTCACCCATCCGGAAATCGAAGAAATCGCCATTCTCTATGCCAGCGAGCAAACCGAATTGGTGGAGCAAATGTTGCACGATTTAATCAAAAGCGATCATCTTGGCAGTGCCAGTCACAGCGTCTGGTGGATGTTATTTGACTTTTACCAGATCATGGGCAAGCAGGCTGAGTTTGATAGTCTATCCATCGACTACGCCAGCAAATACGAAACTTCTCCTCCCTCCTGGGTGGAAGCCTTGCACCGCACAACGCCATTAATTGCCCCCACCTCGGCTGGCGTCATCCCGACCATCGCATTTGCGGGCCTGCTCGATGGCAGCATCGCCAAGCAACTCGACAAAGTACAAAAGCTGAGCGAAAAAAATCACGTCTTTCGTTTGGAATTTGCCCGCGTCACCGATGTAACGCCGGAAGGCTGTACCTTGTTATTGCATGCGCTCAAAACGCTGCAAAAATCCGAGCACGATTTAATCATGGTGGGTGCCGCCGAACTGGCCGATAAAATTCGCGGCATTATCCAGATTGGGCGGCGCGATGACACCGAAGCGCCCTGGCTGCTGCTGCTGGAGATTCTGCAATTACTTAACCAGGAAAAAGATTTCGAAGAAACCAGTATGGATTACTGCATTACCTTTGAAGTCTCGCCGCCCGCGTTCCAGGCACCAAAAAACGTCAAGGTCACCACCGCGCGCGAAGAAAAAATTCACCCCAATGTGTCACCTGACCGCTTCCTGATGCCGGTTGTGGTCACAGGTTCCACCGATCAACTGATGCAAGCAATCAAAGAATATGCGGCCCAATACCAGCCCGTGGTGATCGATTGCTCACGCATGACCCGAATTGATTTTACCGCTGCCGGGCAATTAATGAATTCATTATTACCACTAACTGGTTCTGGACGATTGATTGAATTTCAAGATGTCAACCATTTGGTGGCCGCGTTGTTGCACGTCATGGGTTTAAACCAGATCGCCAAGATTTTTCCTCACAAATATTAATTCCAGCTTGTTCAAGGTTCAACCCGAATCGCTTGAAATTGTGTAAGCTATCCCCATTTGCAAAAAAGATCAGGCGTCAATGTAAGGCCTGACCACCCACGATCTTCATCCACTTTTTCTGCGTACTTTTTTTGAGGCAAGCATGGAACAATTTCACGGCACCACTATTTTATCGGTGCGACGCGGCAACCAGGTTGCCATCGGTGGCGATGGCCAGGTCACTTTGGGCAATATCGTCATGAAAGGCAGCGCCCGCAAGGTACGCAAGCTGTTTCATGGCAAGGTCCTGGTCGGTTTTGCCGGCGGCACCGCCGACGCCTTCACCCTGCTCGACCGTTTTGAAGCCAAACTGGAAAAACATCAAGGCCATTTAATGCGCGCCTCGGTAGAATTGGCCAAAGACTGGCGCACCGACCGCATGTTGCGCCGCCTGGAAGCCATGTTATTGGTAGCCGACCGCGAAGCCACCCTGGTCATTACCGGCAATGGCGACGTACTGGAACCGGAAGATGGCATTGCCGCCATCGGTTCAGGCGGCACTTACGCGCAATCGGCTGCGCTTGCCTTACAACAAAATACCGAACTGGCCCCCGCAGAAATTGTGAAAAAATCTCTCGTCATAGCGGGTCAATTGTGCATCTATACAAATTTAACGCATATCATCGAAACATTGGAATAAAATGGTTGGATGCCCGTATGCTCACCATTGAATGCACCATTCAATTCACTTATTGAACTCCTTACTTGACGAACACACCCATGGACATGTCCCCCCAAGAAATCGTTTCCGAACTCGACAAACACGTTGTCGGCCAAGGTCGCGCCAAGCGCGCAGTCGCCATTGCCTTACGCAATCGCTGGCGGCGGCAACAGGTCGCGGAACCGTTGCGGCATGAAATTACGCCCAAAAATATCCTCATGATCGGCCCCACCGGGGTTGGCAAAACCGAAATCGCACGTCGCCTGGCCAAATTGGCCAACGCCCCTTTCATCAAAGTCGAAGCCACCAAATTTACTGAAGTGGGTTATGTCGGACGCGATGTGGATACCATCATCCGGGATTTGGTCGATATCAGCGTCAAGCAAACCCGCTCATCCGAAATCAAAAAAGTACGTGCGCATGCCGAAGATGCGGCCGAAGACCGGATTCTTGATGTTTTGTTGCCGCCTCCGCGTGATTTTGGTTTTACCAGCAGCGAAGCCGAACCCAGCACCACCCGCCAAAACGAACCTTCCACCCGCCAAACCTTGCGCAAACGCTTGCGCGAAGGCTTGCTCGACGATAAAGAAATCGAAATCGATGTGGCCGAAGGTGGGCCGCACATGGAAATCATGGCCCCGCCCGGCATGGAAGAAATGACCGAGCAAATCAAATCGATGTTTTCCGGCATCGGCAGCGGGCGCAAAAAGTCACGCAAGCTGAAGGTGAAAGAAGCGCTCAAGATGTTGATGGAAGAAGAATCAGAAAAGTTGATCAACGAAGACGATTTGAAGCAAATGGCCATTACCAATGTCGAACAGAACGGCATCGTGTTTTTGGATGAAATCGATAAAATCGCCTCGCGCTCGGAATACGGCGGGGCCGATGTCTCGCGCGCCGGGGTGCAACGCGACTTGCTGCCCTTGGTGGAAGGCACCACCGTCAACACCAAATACGGGATGATTAAAACGGATCATATTTTATTCATCGCCTCGGGGGCCTTCCATTTGGCCAAGCCATCGGATTTGATTCCCGAATTACAAGGGCGCTTTCCGATTCGGGTCGAACTCGAATCGCTCTCGATTGCCGATTTCAATTGTATCTTAACCAGCACTGACGCCTGCCTGACCAAGCAATACCAGGCTTTGCTGGCCACCGAGGGCGTGGAAATTAACTTCACCCCCGAGGGTATTTTACGTTTGGCCGAAATCGCTTATTCAGTCAACGAGCGCACTGAAAACATTGGTGCGAGGCGGCTTTACACGGTGATGGAAAAACTGTTGGAGGAAGTGTCATTTGCCGCCAATGAGATGCAAGGCAAAGCATTAACCATCGATGCCGCCCATGTGAATGAGCGTCTGGATGAATTATCGGTCAACGACGATTTATCGCGCTTCGTATTATAGACTGTGCCTGGGTGCCCAGGCTTTGGCCACCCAGGCTTTGGCCACCCGAACTTTATCTACCCACGCTTTGGCCGCCCCGGCCAAGCTGTTTTCAGGCGCATATTAAGGAGAATAAAATGGGCACCTATCGCGCAACCGAACTTTCCATGACGGTACTGATGACGCCGGACATGGCCAATTTTTCCGGCAATGTCCATGGCGGCAATATTCTCAAACTGCTGGATCAGGTAGCCTATGCCTGCGCCAGCCGTTACGCCGGACAGTATGTGGTCACGCTCTCGGTGGACCAAGTCAAATTCAAACAACCGATCCATGTCGGGGACCTGGTCAGCTTTTTGGCCAGCGTCAATTTCGTTGGCAAAACCTCGATGGAAATCGGCGTCAAAGTCGTGGCTGAAAATGTGCGCGACGGAATTGTGCGGCATACCAATAGCTGTTATTTCACCATGGTCGCGGTCGATAAAGAATTAAAGCCGATGGCGATAGACCCGCTTGATCCACAAACCGATAATGCCAAACGGCGCTACCAGGCCGCCAAAAATCGTCGCCAATCGGCCATTGAACTACAAAAACAGCAAAGCTTGCTCGGGCATTAAAAGCCATCCTTATAAAAAAACAGCACCTGGGGGGAGAGGTCCCAGGTGCTATTTTCACACTACCGTGCCGATCAGACTGGCACGCATTACAAGAACACTTTACATCAGATCAGATCAAATCACATCAGATCAGGAATGGTAAGCCGATTCGCCATGGCTGGTAACATCCAAACCTTCACGTTCTTCATCTTCAGGCACCCGCAAGCCAATCACCAGGTCCACCAGTTTATAGGCTGCGAATGACACCACAGCAGACCATAGAACGGTAGTGCCAACGGCCTGAATTTGAATCCACAGTTGGCCGCCAATGGAATAGGCATCGGTGGACATCTTGGCGGTCACGTTATCAAAAATCCCGACACCGCCCAGGCTAGGCGAGGCAAATACCGCCGTCATCAAGGCACCAAAAATACCGCCCACGCCATGCACACCAAACACGTCAAGCGAATCGTCGGCACCAATCATGCGCTTCAAACCATTCACGCCCCACAGGCAAACCAGACCCACCAGCAAACCAATCACCAAAGCGCCCATCGGCCCGACGTAACCGCAAGCAGGGGTAATGGCCACCAAACCTGCCACCGCACCGGAAGCCGCGCCCAACATCGATGGCTTGCCTTTATGCAACCATTCACCCAACAACCAGGATAAAGTTGCCGCAGCCGTGGCCAACAAGGTGTTCACAAAGGCTAGCGTTGCGGTATCGCCCGCTTCCAGCGCAGAACCGGCATTGAAACCAAACCAGCCCACCCACAACAGGGAAGAACCAATCATCGTCATGGTCAAGGAATGCGGTGCCATTGATTCGCGGCCATAACCGACGCGCTTACCAATCACAATCGCACCAATCAAACCAGCCACCGCAGCGTTGATATGCACCACCGTACCGCCAGCGAAGTCGAGCGCACCTTTTTGCCACAACCAACCACCTCTCAGCGTTTCTGAAGCTGCGGTCGTCGCATCTTTAAAGCCATCCGGGCCAGGCCAGAACCAAACCATATGGGCAATTGGCAAATAGCTGAAAGTGAACCACAAGACGATAAAGCACAACACGGCGGCAAACTTGGCGCGCTCTGCAAAAGCACCGACGATCAAACCGCAGGTAATGGCAGCAAACGTACCCTGAAAGGCGACATAGATAAATTCAGGAATCACCACGCCCTTGCTAAAGGTTGCGGCAGTGGTGAACGTGCCTTTCAGCGGATCGAAGATACCTTGCAAAAATAGTCGGTCAAACTTGCCAATAAACGAGCTGCCTTCGGTAAATGCCAGCGAATAGCCGTAAATACACCACAGCACAATAATCAGCGAGAAAATGACGAAGACCTGGAGCAACACCGAGAGCATGTTTTTGGTACGCACCAAGCCGCCATAAAACAGGGCCAGGCCAGGGATGGTCATCAAAATCACCAACATGGTCGCCACCATCATCCAGGCGGTATCACCTTTGTTGGCTGTGGGAGCGGGTGCTGCTGCGGCGGCGGGTGCTGCCGGCGTACTTGCCGAAGCGGAAGCAGCACTTGTTGATGCCGCCGGAGCACTTTCCGACGCTACCGGAGCACTTGCTGATGCCGCCGGAGCACTTGCTAATGCTGCCGGAGCACTTTCCGACGCTGCCGGAGCACTTGCTGATGCCGCCATTGCAGCGGACGCCGATGGCTTTGCCTCTTCGGCGCTTGCCATGCCAGCCAATGTCAAACTTGACAGCACCAGCCAAGTGCAAGCCAATCCTTGTATCAGTCTATTTTTCACAAGCTTCTCCTTATAAGGCTTCGTTGCCGGTTTCACCAGTACGAATTCGCACCACTTGTTCCAGCGAATAAACAAAAATCTTGCCATCGCCGATTTTGCCAGTACGGGCTGCGGCTTCAACCGCTTCGATCACACGTTCCACAATGGCATCATCAACCGCCGCCTCGATCTTGGTTTTTGGCAAAAAATCGACCACATATTCAGCCCCCCGATACAACTCGGTATGACCTTTTTGCCGCCCGAAACCCTTCACTTCCGTAACGGTGATGCCTTGCACACCAATCGCCGACAAGGCTTCACGCACCTCATCCAATTTAAATGGTTTGATAATTGCAGTAATAAGTTTCATTTTGTCCCCGTTAGAAAGTTTTCGAAACAGAAAGTACGGCACCGGTTTTACCCAGATTCTTACCATCCCGACCGACATAAACACTGGTATTAGCGTGATATAAAGCCAACGCAACGGTAGCCACGCCGAAATCTTTGGTGACACCCAACTTATAGTCGGTATAGCTTGCTGCCGAATTATTGCGTACTGCCTGATGCCCGATATGGGTATTCAAGATATAGCCGCCAGTCAAATCAAAATTCGCCCCGGCATCCAGGTAGCCGCTGCGCTTGCTATCGGCAAAACCAAACAAATTGGTCAGCGAATACGAATATTTGATATAAGCCGGGCCAAACCCGAGTTGCCCATAGATTTCGGTAGTATTCGCGCTGGGGCTGAGTTTATTGGACGGGTAAACATAGGTCAACAGGCCCACGTCATAACTCACATCCTTGACCACTTCACCTTTTTTACCGCCATACAAATCGATTTCGATATCGCTATCGCCATTGGCATCCTTAACCCATTTAATCGTCGAAGCCCAGGCCCCGGCATAAAAGCCGCTCGGATTATAGGTATAATCGACGCCGCCTTGCAATGCGGGTTTCAAGCGCGTTTGCGAAATACCCCGATAGCGGTAATCGGTGGTGAGGGACGCGTTAAAGCTCACTTCGTTATCAGGCTTTTTTTCTTCAGCCTGAGCCCACGTTCCCACCAAGGCAAGCGATAATGTCAAACAGCGTGACACCATAAAATTTCCTGTAAAGTTCTTCATGACAACTCCTTTGTGGTGATTGAGAAAATAAAAAGACGGCAAGCACATTGCTTTCGTTTTAGTATTAGCAGAAGTCATGCCAGCACAAGGCAGGGAAATTAACCGTAGGCAAGGGCTAGAAAAGTGCGAAATCAGCTCCACATTGGCACAACGCCCCATTACCGCGCATAAAATTTATATTCACCATCAGCATGCACTATATTAGTGCATTTATGCCGCAAGATAAACAAAAGGAATCGAAATGGACATGAATAATTTTTTTAACGATTTGCAAAGCAAAATCAATCAAGCGATAGATTCCTCCCCGGCCAAGGACATTGAGAAAAATGTCAAGTCGATGATGAGCCAGGGTTTTTCCAAATTGGACTTGGTGACGCGGGAAGAATTTGATATTCAAACTCAGGTATTGGCCAAAACAAGGGCCAAACTGGAGACACTGGAGGCCAAAGTGGCCGAATTGGAAGCGATGTTGCTGGCCACTCAGGCAGCTGCCCCGGCACCATCCCAAGCAGCACCCGCAGCACCAGCTCAGACACCACAGGTATCGCTGGAAAAAGGTAATGAGTGAGCCTGATTAGCAACAGTTTGGTGGGTCTGCCCCTTGTTTTCCACCTTATTTGCCACCTTATTTGCCAGGTTTGAAGGTTTGCTTCAACACCGCGACGCCAGCACCGCTACCACTATCGCTCGCGGTACTGTGCGCGGTGGCCAATGCTTGATCGCGTTGGCAGCGCAATGAAGCCATGGTGGCGCTTAATTCTTTTTTCAGCGTGCGCAAATGGCGCATATGCTCATCAATTTGCGCCATTTTAGCCTGCAATTGTTGTTCGATTTCGGTTCGACCGAACTGCCCTTGCGCCAATTGCGGCAAAATCGTGCGGATTTCGGCCAAAGAAAAGCCGAGTGATTGGGCACCGCGAATAAACTTGACCAGCTTCAAGTCTTCTTCGGCATAACGACGGTAACCATTGTTTTGCCGCGTCGGTGCGGCCAACAAACCTTGTTTTTCATAGTAGCGCAAGGTGTCCGGCGTAACCTCGGCAGCGCGCGCCAGTTGACTGATATTCATCGCTTCCTCCCTTTAAAAAAATAATTCCAGAAAGTGCTTGACCCTGGTGTATAGACCAGCCTTTACACTGCTCTCCATGGTATCCGATTCCTGGCCTGTAGTGGGTGAGATGAGTGAGATCTCACCCGGCCAACCCAATAAATCTATTTTTCAGTGAGGTTACACCATGCGCTCAATCGCCATTCGTTTTTTCGCTCTCGCTTCAATCCTGGCCCTCCCGGTCATGCCAGTCGCGGCACAAGCCACGGCACCGATCACTGCGCAGACCACACCAACGGTTCCCGCCGGTTTACCCCGTGTCGGTTTTTCCATCATCAAAACCGGGCGGGTGGCCGTGGCGGAGCGTTTGCTGCAACCGGATGGCGCGTATGGCCGCAAGATCGATTCCAATTTCTCGGCTTTTCTGATCAAGCATGGTGACGATTACCTGTTATTCGATAGCGGTCTGGGCCAAACCATTGATGCCCAATATGCCGCCGACATGACATGGTGGCAGCGTCCTTTTTTCAGCTACCAGGCATCCTTGCAGGCGGCCAGTGTGCAATTGCAGCAAGCGGGTTATCCGCCCATCGGGCGCATCATCCTTAGCCACAGCCATTGGGATCATGCAGGCGGCGTGCCCGACTTCCCGCAAGCCAAAGTACTGGTTGCCGCCGAAGAAATGGCGCGCATCAAGCAACCCACACGCGGCGCGGGTGGCACCTGGGCTTCTCAAGTGAGTAAAGTGCAATGGGAAACGCTGCAATTTGACGCCATCCCGTATCAGGGTTATGCCAAAAGTGCGGATTTATTTCATGATGGTAGCGTGGTGGTGGTGCCCATGCCCGGTCACACCCCCGGTTCAGTCGGTTTATTTGTCACGGTCGATTCCGGTCAACGCCATTTCTTTATAGGCGATGTGGCCTGGACGGTGGCGGCACTCAAAGCCGGGGCGGGTAAATTTTGGGCCGCCGCCAAAATTGTGGACGACGACCATGACCAAACCCAAGAAAGCGCGGACAAAGTGCGCCAATTGATGCAGCAAGAACCAAAACTTGTCGTGATTCCGGCCCATGACAGCGCGGTGCAAGATAAGCTTGGGTATTTTCCGAACTGGGTGAAGTAGGTAATTAAATCTTCACTATCCTTTTTAATAATTCCCCATCGGGCTTAAGTTTGATTGCCAACAACAATCCCTCGTTCCCGCCGCGCCCAAAGCATCATGCCAATACCAACGCCGATGAGTAAAATACCACCCACCAATCCCGTCGCAGCAATGGACACATGCTCCAACAAACGACCACAAACCAAAGTACCCAGCGCGCCACCAAGGGAGCCAATGGTGAACCAGTAGCTGATTACCTTGGCCAAATGCTGCTCCGGGATCTCGCGCTGAATAACGGTAAAGATCGGAATATCAATTATCGACGCGGCAACACCCACCATAAAAGTTGCCACATACAAACCTATACGAGGATCCGTCATTTGCATACTCAATACCATCAACAGGGCTGCCAAACCAATCAGCAACTCACCTGAAAAGGATTGCACCAAAGGGCGGCGGAAATTGATTTTCCCAACCACCAGATTGGCCAGCAATTCACCACATCCATTGACCAGCATCAACGTGCCATACAAGGTTCCTTTGTCGCCAAACTGCCGCAAAACATACAAAGGCAACAAAATTTGTAAAATGCCACGCCACGCAAATGTGAACAACCCATATAAAACCACTCGGGCGTGCAAAACGGAATTCTCGGACAAAGTTTGATAGCCAAGCTTTAAATCACGCATGAAACTTGAGACTGTCAATTTTCCAGTCCCAACCATAGGCAGGTCGCGCGGCAAAAACAGTAAGGCTACCAATGACAAGCCGAAACACAACGCGACCAAGTAGAAAATATTAGCTGGTGCCACGTTCTCCCCCACCACACTAAGCATCCCCGCGCCAATAAAATAAGCAGGCCAAACGATTGCCTGCGCCAAGCTATTGGCAATTTGCAAATCAATCTGAGATACCAATTTGGGAATAAATGCTTTTGCTGCGGGTGCCCCCATCGAAAACAAGGCCGACACCACCAGTCCCAGAAACGCCAGGCCCCATATATCGATCAGATTCATTGCGCTGAGCACTGGTATCAAAAGAATGATGAGGGTGCGCGCCAATTCGATCCCGATCAAGAGCTTGCGGCGATCAGTTTTGTCGGCAATCACACCACCAATTGGGCCGAGCAATCCACGCGGCAATGTCATGCAAAAGGTGATTATACCCAACTGGGTTGCCGTGGCATTTAACTTCACAGCAAAATAAATGATGACGACGGCAAACAAACCATCGCCAAAATTGGTAAGCACTTGACTAATCAAAAACGGTAAAAATCGATTTAATTTTAGGAGGTCAATATAACCCATCTTCGTAGTACTTTGCGTCATTCCATCTCCCTCATTATCGTTTTACCTCTGCCATGTGAACAAACTCAAATTGGCAAAACGTCTGCCCCCACATTTTGTGTCCTGCAGAATGATACCATGGATTCACTAATTTTCAGATCCAATTCCTTCAGCACCGAACACATGGTTCGCAACTTTTCTCGATTAACGTTACGGGTAATCTGGCCCTTGACCATCATACCTTTCAGTGCCATAGCCTGCTCGGCGAATGTTCGCATATCTTGTACCAGCGGTGTCGGCGCACCTACCTCACTCAGATATTGCGCGACACAACTGCGGGAACCGGAAAGCAGGCAGAACGCATCGTGCAGAGCCTTGAGTTTAATTGTCAAAGAATCGTAAGGTGCATTATAAATATCAAGAATTTCATCATAAAACCGACCGGAATCCTGGCGCACCCGCACCAAAGCAGCAAGGCGTTCAAGACTGGACTGTTTCGCAGCGTCGCGATCGAAATTCGGTGCTAATTCGAAATGCCGCAACTTACGGTCAAAATTATTATTAAAGAAACGCTCCACCATTTCGGCATCATACTGGTATTCACACAATACGCTGGCAGCATTATCATCTACCACTTGCCACAAACCATTAGCATGCTTGGCTCTCAAAACAACGATATGCGATGCATGTGCATTTCGATATTCGGGGCAATGGGGGAAATAAAAGACATCGCCCGACAACAATACAAAACCCAAAGCATCAATTCCTTTATCTACCTGCTGTGCAATATCTTCGTAATTCTCGGCATTTAATTCATGGATCGTGACACCAATCCGGGCCAAATCTTGCGGTTCATAGAAGTCACACTCAAACGCATATTTGGGGCGTTTATCCACGATGACCTGTTGATATACCAAATCGGAACTCATCCATGCACTACAAAAGAGTAAATTGACTGGCACCCCACGTTCTGCCAAAAATACGATTGCATGACGTTGTCCACAACTCATAAACCGACGGTCATATAACACGGCATCATAATCATAAATTTTTTCCATTGCATTGTCCTTTTACAAAAGTAATTTCATCTGAGAGTGCTGTGCCCCCCAACACTCTCCCTGCGCAACCAGGCCAATGCTTGGTAGCAGGGAGCCGATTCAAGCACCAGGCAAAACTGCATACCTGTCCTGCAATAGACGAACAATATCCGCAGGGGTTTGCAACTTCGTCATCGTCAAGTCTTCTGGCTCAAACTCAATATCGAACAAGTCTTCGCACTGAGCAACCACATGCACGATGCCGATAGAGTCGATACCGACGCTCCATAACGCAGTATCGGGCTCCAGACTGACTTCCTTTTTCAGCACCTGGGCAATTACCTCGTAAATTCGTTGCAACAAGGACTGATCCAAAACCATGTCGGGTAACGTCATCTTGCATCTTTCTGTCGTTGAAGAATAGTTCCACGCAAGAAGGCTCGTTGGAACTCGGCAGGCAAAATCAGCCGTCCGGTCAGAGCCAGGTAAGCGGCACTTACATCGGGATTACCGCTGATGATCTGGTACGATTTTTGCTGAGACGCGAGATCTTTCCCAATCAGGGAATCAGCACAAATGCCAGCCACATGCGGTGTAATCACCTTGCGATATTGCAAGGCATATTCTTCCAGACCCGCGTCAATTTGTGACGCTTCCAGCGTCCGGCCAGCAAAAGCTTTAGCCAGCAAATGTGCCGCGCACAATGCGAAACCACAGCCAACACCACTCATCGGATCGAGCGAGGTGACTGCATCACCGACAAAAGCAACCGATTCATGCACTGGCTGACGTAATTGGTTTGGGTAATCCTTGTAGCCAAGAATAGCCGAATCAAGTTTGGCACCGCTTAAATCAGGTACACCAGGCAAGGTAGCAAAATACGCTAACAAACTGGCTTCTTGCCCACTCTCACGCCACTGTTCAGCACGCTGCTTTGAAATATATACTGAAAGCAGTGTACGGCCACCGATCAAGGGATACAAAAAGCCCATTTCACCTTCGTGCAAAATGAACAACGAACGACTCAATTCCGGTACAGGAATACCTTTAAAATAACCAAATACGGCTGCGCGGTCATTGGACCGCAAATCAACGGTGTTGTCCAATTGCTTGGCGAGGCGCGACTGACGTCCATCAGCCGCGATCAGCAAGCGAGCTGAAACCGACGCTGCCATTTCATCATAATGTAAGACCCACCCTTGTTCAGTGCGCTCAACCTGATTGACCTCGCAGCCATCAACAAAACTGATGCCATGCTCACGAACCGCCGATCGGAGCGCCGGGTCGAATACCCGGCGCTCCAGATTCAAGGCATAGCCATGCTCACCATACGGTGCCGGATGATCAATCACGCCACCATCTGTCACCATACAGGCGCGGGTTTGTATCGCAAAACGATCTTGCCGCAAATGCTGCAAACCAAGTTCATCAAGAACTGGCACGGCTGATGGCTGGACAAAGTGGGTACATAACCTCTTATAATGTTGCTCATCATCAAGCGTTTTCTGTTCAAAGACGACTACCTTGTGGCCCATTTTTGCAAACAGGATGGCACTTGCACAGCCAGCAATACTCCCGCCAACGACAGCCACATCATATGCGTTTTGTAATGTTCTCACGACAAAATTACCTCGGGATGAGAGTCTGGAAGATGCATCCATTGCTTCAATTGTGCGTTCAAAGCAGCAAAATGAACCACAACTTCGGTGATAATAGCCAATCCTGCCGCCAGAATTTCGTCATCAATGGTTAACGCGGGCATCAGTTTGAGAACTTGATCCTCTGAACCGCAGCGCTCAATGATCAGCTTGCGCGTGAGGCATTCGGCAGCAACAGAATCGGTCAAACCTGGATCAAAAAACTCCA
>CAMBDR010000016.1 GCA_945864765.1 Janthinobacterium lividum
TGCCGTGATCAACTTCGCCCAACCGTTTCACACTCAATTTTCCCGTCATCGCAGGGAGACTTCCGTATTTACCAAAAAACAAACTGACGCTGATTTTTTCGGCCTGATTGATATCGATATCAGAGAGGATCATACCCACCGCACCCCAACGCGACAACCATTTCGCCGCCGGATGCGTTTCCGGCAACACGTCCTGGTGCGCCAGCCAATACCCCGCAGCCTCCCACAACATCGCCACCGCACGCAGCAAGGTGGACTTACCGCAACCATTAGGGCCAGTAAACAAAATATTCGATTCAATGTCACCAGTCCATTGATCGTGCAAGTCAATGTCTTGCGTACCCAGCGGCCCGACATCAACAAAATGCAGCGATTGAATTTTCATCTCTTTTCCTTTTCCCTGCAAAAAATGCAAGCTGGCAACCCATTGGCAGCATGAACTTGAATTCTACCTTACAAGCAGCAAGACTAGCTCATCTCTTCAATCAAAGCCACAATCTGCTCGCCATAGGTTTCCAGCTTTTTCTCCCCCACCCCGCTCACCCCACGCAATTGATCCAGCGAGGCCGGTTTGGCCTTGGCAATTTCGCGCAGCGTGGCATCATGGAAAATCACATACGCTGGCACATTGTGGCTGCGCGCGGTTTCCACCCGCCACCAGCGCAATTTGTCGAAAATTTCTTGCTCGATTTTGGATAAGCCGGTTTCCACATACGGTTTTTTGGCCGCTTCACGCTTTTGCTTCAGCGGTTTTTGGTATTGGCGTAATTCGATTTTTTGCTCACCCTTAAGCACGGGCTTGGCCGCATCCGTCAACTTGAGCGCGTTATAGGCTTCCGAATCCACCGTCACCAGCCCCAGCGCAATACACTGGCGCAAAATCGCGCGCCATTCGGCGTCATTCCTGTCATTGCCAATCCCAAAGACGGACAATTTATCATGCCCCCATTGGTGGATTTTATCGCTCGCGCTACCGCGCAAGACATCAATCACATGCACCGCACCAAAGCGTTGGTTCACCCGGTAGATGGCAGAGAGCAGCTTTTGCACCGGCACCGTGGCATCAAACGACACTGGCGGAATCAAACAGGTATCGCAATTGCCGCAGGGCCCGGCGGCCTGGCCGAAATATTCCAGCAAGCGCATGCGCCGACATTGCGAGGTTTCACACAGGCCCAACATGGCGTCGAGCTTGGAACCCATCACCCGCTTGAAGGTTTCTTCGGCTTCGGACTCATCGATCATGCGCCGTTGCAATACCACGTCTTGCAAACCATACGCCATCCAGGCATTGGCCGGCTGGCCGTCGCGCCCGGCGCGCCCGGTTTCCTGGTAATAACCTTCAATACTCTTGGGCAGATCCAGATGCGCGACAAAACGCACGTCGGGTTTATCAATCCCCATACCAAAGGCAATGGTGGCAGTCATGACGATGCCATCTTCACGTAAAAAGCGTGATTGATGTTGGGCGCGCTGTTTGGCATCCATGCCCGCATGGTAGGGCAAGGCGGTGACGCCACTCTGGTTTAAAAAGTCCGCCGTTTCTTCCACTTTTTTACGCGACAGACAATACACAATGCCAGCATCACCCGCATGTTCGGTGCGGATAAAATCCAGCAATTGCTTACGGCCATTGTCTTTTTCCACGATCTGGTAGCGGATATTGGGCCGGTCAAACGAGGACACAAACTGGCGCGCCTGCTGTAATTGCAAACGCTGAATGATTTCGGCACGGGTTTGCTGGTCGGCGGTGGCGGTGAGCGCAATGCGCGGCACCTCCGGGAAGCGCTCGTGCAAGACCGAGAGTTGAATATACTCGGGCCGGAAATCATGCCCCCATTGCGATACGCAATGCGCTTCATCAATCGCAAACAGAGCAATCTGGCAAGCGGACAATAATTCGAGGCAGCGCGGCGTCATCAAACGCTCCGGCGCAATATAGACCAAATCAATATCGTTTTGCCGCATGCGCCGCTCAATGCGCACCACTTCATCAAAATTTTGCGTGGAATTTAAAAACGCCGCGCGCACACCCACTTCTGCCAGCGCATCGACCTGATCTTGCATCAGCGCGATTAGCGGCGAGATGACCACGCCCACGCCCGGGCGCAACATGGCCGGGATTTGGTAACACAGCGACTTACCGCCGCCGGTGGGCATTAACACCAGCGCGTCGCCACCACCCACCACATGCGAGACAATCTCTTGCTGCGCACCGCGAAACGCGGGGTAACCAAATACCGATTGCAGCAAATGCAGCGCATCAGCTTCCAAATTATTCATGCCGTCCATTGCACCAAAGCGAAATAATCAGTCAATAAAATAACGATGCCAAAGGCGATGCGATACCAGGCAAAGATCGAAAAATCATGACTGCTGATATAGCGCAGCAACCAGCGCACACAAAAAAACGCCGAGATAAAGGCGGCGACACCACCCACGCCAAACAGGGGTAAATCGGCCATCGACAGCGATTCACGCTCTTTATACAGCGAATACACGGTCGCGCCCAACAGTGTGGGAATGGCCAAAAAGAAAGAGAATTCGGTCGCCGCCTTGCGCGACAAGCCAAACAACATGCCGCCAATAATGGTTGCGCCAGAACGGCTGGTGCCGGGAATTAAGGCAAATGCCTGAGCCAGGCCGACTTTGAGCGCATCATTCAAACTCATTTGATCAACATTTTCCACCCGCGCCTGCCCCTTGTTGGCACGCTGGCGCGCTTCGGCCCATAAAATGATGAAGGCACCCATAATAAACGCCAGCGCCACCGGAACTGGCTCAAACAAATACTGTTTGATTTTTTTGCTGAATAACACACCCAATACCGCTGCCGGCAAAAACGCCACCACCACATTCACGGCAAAGCGCTGCGCCGTTTTGTCGCTACCCAAGCCGCCCAGCACGCTGGCAATGCGCGCGCGGTATTCCCAACAGACTGCAAAAATCGCCCCGGCTTGTATCGCAATCTCAAAGGTCTTGATTTTTTCGCCCGTAAAATTCAACAAACTCGCGGTCAAGATCAAATGCCCGGTCGAAGAAATCGGCAAAAATTCGGTTAAACCTTCGACGATGCCCATGATCAGGGCCTTCAACAAAATCAACATATCCATGAGCTGCATTCCAACTGTTATAAAAATTTTTGATGATTGATGAGAGTAAAAAATTACCTGAGCGGTTCAACATGAATCACCAGACTCTGCTGAAGCACGGTCACGCTGGTGGCCACAAATTGTACGCCTGCCACCTGTAAATCTTCATCTTTGAAGCGGTGGATGGGGGTATCTTTAAACATCCGTTCCAGCGCATAATTGCCCAATTTGGAAAACTGCCGCCCCATCACCGCATCCACGCCATCCAGTTTCAGGCTTTCCACCCTGGGGTCCACCAACATCACCCCTTTGCGCACATTGTCGATGCCAAGTAGGCCCGATAAAGACACGGCAGAATATAAACGCTTGCTGGTAAACGGTGGCGCAATGGTGATGGCAACATCAAATTGAATCCGGTTTTGCTCCGGCAAAAAGGTGATTTTGGGCTGCCCCAGGCTGATATCAAACACCTCCAGATAGCGGCTATTGCTGGGAAAGCGCTGGTTTAACTGCGCCTGCAATTTATCGAGCGGCACCTCAATATCACGTGGGCCAACAAAGTTGGCGCAGTGGCTTAAACCCAGCATTGCTAACGCCGCCAAACCCAGTTTCAAGCTGGTGCGCCGTAAATTTCGTCCATGAGGCATAAACCCTCCTTTTTTTCGAGATCAAATACCATGCCATAGCAGTACCCGCCATCATACGCGAGCCTGAGCCAGCTCTGAGCCAGACAACAAGGAAAATTTCTCCCGTATGACACAAACCTGACCAAAATAGCGCAAATTTCCTGTTATGATTACCGACCGTCCTTTCATAATGGTACCCCGTGCCCCTTCTGCGCAAACGCTACCGCCCAAACACTTGGCCCAAGTCGTTTTTGACTCGCCTGGCTGTGTTGTTTTGCCTGCACCACCCGCTTTGGCCAGCATCGGCGCAAAACAGTGGCATCAGCTTATCGGCGCAACCAGTGATCACGTTTGAATACCCGCCATTTTTTTATACCGATAATGGTGTACCACGCGGTTATGCGGTGGATCTTTTGCAGCAATTACAACAATTAAACCCGGATCACCCCTTTCAAATCATTTTCCACCCTTTGTCCCGCGCCCGGCAAGAGCTGGACAATGGCACTTATTTGGTCGGTTTGGGCACGCGCAACCACCATATTGAGGCGATTAAACAGGGGCGTATTCTTCCGATACAAATAGGCACGAGTAAATTCGTCTTTTTTTATCACAAGCCAAATTTAAAAAAAATACCCAACCACACCAGTCTGGCTGAATTCAAGCCCTATCGAATTTGCGCGCAGCGCGACTCGGCGGCCGGGGAATTATTTAAAAAACATGGCATTGAAATCGACCCATCGAATGATTTACCCAGCTTGTTTCGCAAAGTGGCGGCCAATCGCTGTGATTTGGGCTTGGCGGTCGATGTGGCGATTTACACCCACTTCGCGCAAGACCCGAAAGCTGCCGAATTTGGCATTGTTAATTTTACGGTATTCGACATCATTGGTGACATTTTAATCAATAGCCAACATAAAGATGCGCAAAAGCTGCTCAAGGAATGGACGCTGGCGATAGAAAAAATGCAGCAGGATGGTAGCTTGCTCAAGCTGGCGGAAAAGAATTTTGTTGGCGGCAAAGTGCCGGAGGGGTTTTTGAAGTTTGGGCGTAAGGAATAGCCCGTGCCAAACTTGGCACGGGCCGAGACTTCGTGATTTGTGCTTTATTGAGCTTTATCCCACTTTATCGATGCCTTATTCCGCCGCGACCTTCAACACCAACTTGCCGTTGTTTTCCCCGGTGAACAATTTTTGCAGCGCTTCCGGGAAAGCTTCCAGCCCTTCCACCACATCCTCACGCGATTTCAACTTGCCTGCCTGCAACCAGCCGCCCATCGCCATCAAGGCTTCACCCGCACGGCCCCAGTAATCACCCACCACCATGCCGCGCATGGTGGCGCGCTTGACCAATAACGATAAATAATTGGCTGGCCCTTTGATTTCTTTGCTGTTGTATTGCGAAATCGCGCCGCAGATCACAATCCGTGCATTCATCGCCAGGTTCGCCAGGGCCGCATCCAGAATATCGCCGCCGACATTATCAAAATAAACATCAATCCCATTCGGGCAATGCTGCTTCAACGCTTGTTCCACATTTTCACCTTTATAATCAATCGCCTCATCAAAACCCAGTTCTTCTACCAGATAACGGCATTTGTCGGCCCCACCGGCAATACCCACCACACGCGCCCCTTTAATTTTGGCAATTTGCCCCACAATACTACCCACAGCACCCGCCGCGCCAGACACCACCACGGTATCGCCCTCTTTCGGTTGGCCTACATCGAGCAAACCAAAGTAAGCGGTAATGCCGGGCATGCCCAGTGTGCCCAAAAACATCGGCAAGGGTGCCATGCGTGGGTCGATTTTATTCAAACCCTGACCGTTGGAAATGGCATATTCCTGCACCCCCAGCATACCGGTAACATGGTCACCGACCGCGAAATTGGGATTATTCGAGGCCGTCACCCGGCCCACGGTAATGGCGCGCATCACTTCATTCAAACCCACGGGCGGCATGTAAGAATCTTTGTCTGCCACCCAACCGCGCATGGCGGGGTCGAGCGAGATGTACAGGATTTTCACTTGCACTTCGCCTTCGCCCGGCTCGCGCAAGGCCTCCTGGGCGTATAACCAGTCGCTACGTTGAATAGCACCTTGTGGGCGGGCTGCGAGTTTGTATTGATGATTGATGATGGTCATAAAGTTCTCCGGTAGGTTGAATTAAGTTGAATTAAGTCAGATTAAGTTCGATTAAGTTAAATTTAGCTCGATTTAGTTAAATTAAATTGGATCAGCTTGAGTTTTTGTGCGACTGATTCGTGTTTCTCGTCGATGAACAGCAGTATAGGCCAGATCAAGTTGCCTGAGAAGTCATCGAATCTGCATTTCATTGTTGACTTTTTCGGGACAATCTCGCATCATACCCCGATTCTTTGGGGAGAACAGCATGCTCAATCCGCAACATCTGGCCAATTTTGCCGCCATCGTCAAAGCGGGTAGCATCAGCCGCGCCGCCACCGCACTGGGTTGCGGCAAATCGGTGGTGTCGCGCCAATTGGCGCGGCTGGAACAAGAACTGGGCGCGCGCCTGATCCAGCGCTCCACCCGCCGCCTGGCGTTGACCGAAATCGGCGAAATGGTGTTACAGGAAGCGCGCCAAATCGAACGCTCTTTGAGCAATATCGCGCATCTCACCGATCAATTTCAACAGCAGGTGCGCGGCCAGTTGCGGGTATCTTGCTCCATGGCGGGGCGGCGCAGAATGGTGCCTTTAATCGCAGAATTTACTCAACTCTACCCCGAAGTGAAGGTGCTACTTCAGTTGGAAGACCGCCTGGTAGACTTGATCGAACAACAAATCGATGTGGCGATCCGGGCGTCGAACCTGGCCGATTCTTCTCTGGTAGCACGCAAGCTAAGCGACAACCCCAGCCTGTTGGTGGCCGCGCCAGCCTACCTCGCGCGCGCTGGCAGCCCCACTCAGCCGAAAGAGCTGGCGGGGCACGCCTGCCTGGTGTACGCCAACAGCGGCCGCGCAATGGATGAATGGCATTTTCTTGGCACCGAAGGGCCGTACACCATCAAGGTGGATGGCCCATTGCAAATTAATGATGGCAGCGCCCTGGTATCGGCCGCTTGCATCGGCATGGGGATTCTGGCGATCGGCTTGTTTTTGGTGCGCGAAGAATTGGCACGCGGCGAACTGGTCAAAATTTTGCCGGACTACCCGATGCAAAGCGGCTCGCCCATTTATGCAGTCTACCCGGCACGCGACTGGCTGGCACCCAAAACGGCCGCCTTCGTCAGCTTTTTACAAGAGCGGATGGGTCAGTAGCCTTGCCATCATCTGGCGCGAAAACCATTTTATCAGCGCCATTTGGTATTTTCCTGTAGCATACGCTCCCCTCCCCAAGTTAATCGCGACCATCATGCATAAACCCAGCTTACTTTTTACCGTATTGCGTACACTCCCGCTATGTGCTGCCGTGCTATGCGTTCACGCCAGCGCCAGCGCGGCGATTCAAACACTGGCCCCGGCGAGTGCGATTGCTTCTGTTGCCAAGCCAACTGCCGCCGCCAAGTTGGCCAATTTGGCACGCCAGTTCTATGAAACCCAGGCCCAATTTGACCCGATCAACTCAACATACAATAACGACCAACGCCATGACGATCAATTGCCCATGACCCTGCTGCCCAAAGTACGGGCGCAACACAGGCTATTTTTGCTGGATACGCAAAAAAAACTCAACGCCATAGCGCGCGCCCAACTGAGCGCAGCCGACCAAACCACCTGGGACTGTTTGGCCTTTACGCTGCAAAACACGCTGGCATTACAAGCCTTTCCCGAGCATTTGCTACCCATCAAGCATAACGGTAGCCTGCCCGTCACGCTGGCCACCTTTGCCCGCGGCACTGACGTGCAAAACCTGAAAACACCCGCACAGTATGATATTTTCCTGCGTCGGCTTGAGGCTTTGCCAAACTGGTCGGACCAGGCCATCAACAATATGCGTGAAGGGATCAAGCAGCATATTGTCATGCCACGCGCGCTGGTGCAAGCGACGCTACCGCAACTCAGGGCACTGGTGGGTGCGCAGGTGGATGCGCAGGTGGGTGAGACTGTCGAAAACCACCCCTACTATGCGCCGATCAAGAATTTTCCCACCGATTTTTCTGAAGCCGACCAAACCCGTTTGCGGCTGGCCTATCGCGCCAGCATCAGCCAACAGATTTTGCCCGCCCTGCGCCGGCTCAACGACTTTATGCGGCAAGAGTATCTGGCCGCCAGCCGTGCCAGCGCAGGCCTCTCGGCCTTGCCCAATGGTGCCAACTGGTATCGGGCCAGAGTCAAAAGCGCGACCAATACCGACTTGACGCCAGAGCAAATTCACACCATCGGTTTGCAGGAAGTGGCGCGCATTCAGGCGGAGTTTGTCAAACTTGGCCCGCAACTAGGTTACGACGGCCCACCCAATGCTTTGCCGAGCTGGATTACCAAACAAAAGAAATATTTCCCATTCAAAAGCGAAGCCGAAATTTTAGCGGTCTATCGCGACTTGAATGAAAAAATCAAACCGCAGTTGCCGAAATTGTTTAGCGTCGTGCCCAAGGCTGCGCTGGAGATTCGGGCAGTACCGGAAATCAGCCGCGCCACCTCATCCAACCACTATACCCAGCCCGCGCAAGACGGCTCGCGCCCCGGCGTATTTTGGGCCGTGATTAACAAGCCCGAGGAATACGCCACCACCGGCATGACCACGCTGTTTTTGCACGAAGGGCAACCGGGCCATCATTTCCACATGGCCTTGGGGGGAGAATTACCGCTGCCGCGTTTTCGCCAAACCGATCACAATAATGCCTTTACCGAGGGTTGGGCGCTGTATGCGGAAACGCTGGGGCATGAAATGGGCTTGTACGAAAATGACCCGAATGCGTATCTGGGCCACCTGACCGCCGAATTACTGCGCGCCGCAAGGCTGGTAGTGGATACCGGCTTACACGCCAAGGGCTGGACGCGCGAGCAAACCATTGCTTATTTGCAGGATACCCTGGGCTACAACCCGGCCACCGCGATCCAGGCAACCGAGCGTTATATGGGCTTTCCGGGTCAGGCGCTGGCGTATAAAATTGGTTCATTAAAAATCAAGGAATTGCGCCAACAAGCCACAGCAGCGCTGGGGCCAAAATTTGACTTGCGCGCCTTTCATGATGCGATTTTAAGTGATGGCACACTGCCGATGCCGTTGTTGGAAGCGAAGATGGCGCGCTGGATTAAGGCGCAGCAGGCGCTGTGACCACCCCTTTTTTAACACAATGAATTCATAAAAATAAATGGCTTACTTGCAATTACGCAGAGCACCCCCTCCCCGATCAAGCGGCGCGGGGGCTTTTTTTACCCCGTAGTTCAATTTATTTTTTGATCAACGACATAAAAACCATAATCAGGTATACACTTTGTTTTAGATTTCCACCCAGGTCGCAATGGGCCAATGCGGCAACACAGCAATGCAGTACATTGTCATTTCTAAAACTACAAGATTCCTAAATAATGAACCGTACTCTCGACAGCTCCATCATTTTATCGCGCCTGTCCAGTGCCAAGCGGCGGCAGCCGTGAATTCGGCGATTCGAATCCTGTATGCCGAAGGCGATTGCCAGGCGGCCACGCACACCCAAGCCCATTTTTCCCTGCACGCGCCGGATATTGATTTACAGATCGTCGCCACTGGCGCGGCCTGTCTGGAACAAGTGCAACGCAAGCCGCCCGATCTGCTGCTGCTTGACCTGCTTTTGCCCGGCAACGAAGACATGGCCTTGCTCACCGCACTGCTGCGCCTGACACCGACCCTGCCAGTGGTGCTGATGACCGATGACAAGCACAGCGAACGGATTGTGAGCGCCTTGCATTTGGGTGCCGCCCATTATGTACCCAAACGGGGTGATTATCTGGGCTTACTGCCTGAGCTGTTGCGCACTATACTGGCCGAACAGCGGCGCAAGCAAAGCCAGGGCGCGCTGGGCATCGGGCTGCTGCGCATATTATATGTCGATCATGCGCCCTCGCCCTTGCCCTTGCAGGCAGACAGTATGCTCACCCTGCATTATCTGGCACAGGCCGCGCCGCATTTTTTACTAGACGTGATACACAATTACGCCGAAGCGATGGTACACCTGACCCAATCGCCCGGCTATGACCTCGTGCTGATCGATCTTTGCATGGCAGGCCATGACGGACTGGATTTTTTACGCTCGACCCAATACCGCGGTCGAGCGTTCCCCCCCTTCATCATGATCACCGACACGGCCAACGAAGCGATTGCGTTGGCTGCCTTAAAACTGGGGGCGACCGAATACATCGTCAAACGCGATGGCTATCTCAAGCAACTCGTGGCGCAAATTGAACGCACCATCGCCAATCGGCGGCTGCACAGCAGCAACGGAAAATTGCGGCTTGAACTGTTTCAACACCATATGCAGCAAGAAGTGGCAGAGATCAAGAAGATCGAGTTGGAAATGCAAAATGAAACGCTGCGCTGTTCCCAAATAGCCCAGGAACTGGCGTTTGCGCACAATCTGACGCTTTACCAGCAAGCGCCCATAGGCTGTTGCAGCCTCAATCTGGCCGGATTAATCGTCGAGAGCAACCTGTTGCTGGCCAGCTTGTTGCGGATAACGCAGGGGGCACTGGTCAATCTGCCATTTACCCAATTCATTTTGGCCGAAGACCAAAACCTGTTTTACTTCCTGAAGATAAAATTGCGCAACAGCCATGCGCAAAATAATAAAGAATGCATACCGCTTTGCTGTGAACTGCGGATAGTGAGAAGCGACGGCTCTTTGTTTACTGGCGAGTTGACGATCAGTGCGATAGTGGACGAGGGCGGCGCGGACGGTGTACGCCTGGCCTTGAGCGATATCAGCGAACGCCACCAGATTGAAACCTTGCGCGAGCAAGCGGATGGGCGTATGAGCTTCGCCCTGAACGCCAGCCGCACTGGCACATGGAACCTGAATCTGGCAACCCATTTTGCCTGGCATTCGCTGGTGCATGACCGTATTTTTGGTTATGACCAACCCCTGCAGGAATGGAGTTACCCGATATTTCTCTCCCACGTATTGCCTGAAGACCAGCCCGAAGTGGAACGGCTTTTCAAGCTCGCGACCAGCACCCTGAGCGACTGGGACTTTGAGTGCCGCATTCGCCGTGCCGATGGCGAGATACGCTGGATACGAGCCTGCGGCGACCATCAAAAAGATAGCTTGGACATAGCCCGATATCAGACTGGCATTGTGCAAGACATCACCCCGCGCAAACAGGCAGAACTGGCGCTGCAAGCCTCGCTCCAGGAAAAAACTGCCCTGCTGAACGAAGTGCATCACCGGGTAAAAAATAACTTGCAACTCATTAGCAGCCTGCTGCGGCTGGAACGTGGGCGTTGCGCGGAGCCGGAAACCAAATCCCTGCTCAATGACATGCAAGGCCGGATTCAAGCCATGGCCTTATTGCACGAAACCCTGTACAGCTCGGGCACCTTCGCGACGGTCGATCTGGCAAGCTATATCAGGCAGCTTGCCACCCAGGCGTTTCGTTCGCTGCAACCCGAACCGGGCAATGTTCGGCTCGAATTTGACGTGGTATCGACCAGGGTTGGCATTGATCAAGCCACGCCCTGTGGGTTACTGCTCAATGAACTGATATCGAATGCGTTAAAGCATGGTTTTCCTGATGGCCGCACTGGCGCGGTACACATTACACTCGGTACGCTCACAGACACTGCCATGGTGCGTATATGCGTGAGTGATAGCGGGGTTGGCCTGCCCGCCGATTTTGAAACCCGGCGCGGCCTGTCACTGGGCTTGCGACTGGTTTCCAATCTGGCAAAACAAATCGGCGGGGCCCTGGTGATTGGGCCAGGTGCCACCTTTACCGTTACCTTCCAGCCTGAAACAGCCAGCCGGACCAGGAGTAGCCCATGAGTCATACAGAAACTGCCATGAAAACTGCTACAGCAAGCAAAGCGCGCATTCTGATTGTAGAAGATGAAACCATTATTGCGCTCGATATTGAGCAACAACTACGGCAGTTGGGTTACGACCCAGTGGGTTGCACTGGTTACGGTGAAGCAGCGATCAGCCTGACTGGCGAGTTGAAACCGGATCTGGTACTGATGGATGTACAACTGGCTGGCCCAATGAATGGCATTGTGGCCGCGCAGGCGATACGCACCCAATTGGGGGTGCCCGTCATATTCTTGACCGCGTTTGCCTCCGATGCGGCCATTGCCAGCGCCAAGCTGGTGGAACCGTATGGCTATATTGTCAAGCCATTTTCGGAGCACGAACTGGGCACCATGATCGACATTGCGCTATTCAAGCACCAGTCCGAAACCCGGCGGCTTGAAGCGCTGCAACACACACAGTCCATCCTCGATAATATGGTGGATGGCGTTATCACCATTGACGAACGAGGCACCATCGAGTCTTTCAACCAGGCCGCCTGTGCGATTTTTGGGTATACCACCGAAGAGGTCATCGGGCGCAACGTCAATATCCTGATGCCCCAGCCGCACCACAGTCAGCATGACGGTTATCTGCAGCACTATATTCAGACCAAAGAGCAGACCAATGAGCCGCGCATTATCGGTAAACCACGGGATTTGCCCGGGCTACGCAAAGATGGCAGCGTGTTTCCGATGATATTATCCGTATCCAAAATTAGCCGGGCCGGGCAAGCAATTTTCATTGGCCTGATCAACGATAATACCCAACGCAAAGCCACTGCCGACCAATTGGAGCAATTGGTGGTGCAGCGTACCGCCGAATTGACCCTGGCGCGGCAGCAGGCCGACGCGGCCAATTTGGCCAAGAGTGCGTTTCTGGCCAATATGAGCCATAAAATCCGCACCCCCTTGAACGCCATTCTCGGCATCGCTTACCTGTTACGGCGCGACCTGGATAAATCCGGGCACCACGGCCGTTTAAACACGATTGAACATGCCAGCCAACACTTGCTATCGATCATTAACGATATTCTTGATCTGTCAAAAATTGAAGCCGCGCAGTTACATCTGGAAAGTATCCCGTTTGATCTGGGTGAATTGCTGGAAGGGGTGAATGCCATCACCCATAATCTGGCGGAAAAAAAGGCGCTGCAAATGACCTTCGATTATCAGGCCGCGCCCAAATGGCTGCAAGGCGACCCAACCCGGCTGCGCCAGACGGTGCTGAACCTGACCAGTAACGCCATCAAGTTCACGGCGCAAGGGTCAATTAACGTGCGCGTCAACCTGATCCGGGAAGAGCAGGCGCAATTATGGCTACGATTTGAGGTGCAGGATAGCGGGATCGGGATGAGCCCCGAGCAAATCGAGCGGATTTTCCAACCCTTTGAACAAGCCGACAGCTCAATCACGCGGCAGTATGGCGGCAGCGGTCTTGGCCTTGCCATCACCTTGCGGCTGGTACAACTGATGGGCGGCGAAGTAGGCGTTGAAAGTACGCCGGGTGTTGGTAGCAGGTTTTGGTTTACGGTATGTTTGCAACGCGGCGAGGCGGCGCTACCCGTGGCGGCAGCGCAAGTTAGCCAGGATGCGCTGACACAACTCAAACAACACCATGCCGGCGCGCGTATTTTGCTGGTGGAAGATGATTTGTTTAACCGTGAAATCACCGTGGAGATTCTTGCGGGCGTCGGATTGCAGCTCGACACCGCCGAGGACGGTTGCGCTGGCGTGGCCAAAGTGGCAGCCAAGCCCTATGACTTGATTTTGATGGACATCCATATGCCCAAAATGGACGGACTGGAAGCGACCCGCCAAATTCGTGCGCTCCCGTGCGGAAAAATAATACCCGTGATAGCCATGACGGCCAACGCCTTTGACGACGACCGCGTCGCCTGTGAAACGGCGGGCATGAATGATTTTGTCACCAAACCGATGGAACCGTACGCGTTTTTTTCAACCATTTTGAAATGGTTATTGATTCATCAAGCCCGGCGCGCCCTGGCCGACCCGGTTTAAGCGTTGGATCAAGGCGCAATTTGATTGCAACGTCGCACTTATTAACCCACTTCAAACTGTACTGGTCGAAATTCGACCAAACTGTATCTACCGGAAAATCCAATTTAATAGTATGCTGGCGGCTTTTGGCGGCGTTTTCGCGGCGTTTTCTCTTGCCGTGCGGTTTTTATATGCGTCGCTGGTTATAGGTAATACGATTGAAAGAGGTATGGTTTGAAATTAAATAATTTTATAGCGCGCCCATTGCTGGCGGCCAGTATTCTCCTGCTGTTAAATGGCTGTGGCGGTGGCGGCGGTGGCTTCCCGTTTGGTGGCAGTGCAGAAAACGGCTTGTCGCTGGCGGCGGGCGACGTTTCTTGTCATGCCGAGCCTGCCGTGCAATGCCAAAGCAGCTTGCGCGCGCAACCGATTGCGCGCCTGTACGAGGGTGGCTTCAAATGGAGCGAGGGCGCTGGCACCAGCGTGGTGCGCGACATCAACCGCATCAAACAGACAGATGGCTCGTGGCTGTTTCATATCGATTATAAAAGTGGCTTGGCTGCCGGGGTATATCGCGGCACGGTCACAATTACCATTCCGCTGCTATCGCCCTTTGGTGACAGCATCAACCCGGTCAGCTTCAATTACACGCTCACAGTCGCCGCCAACAACGGCAATTTTACCCAACTCACGCGCGTGGCCAACGACTGGGAAGGTTTTAATGGCAATGCAGCGCACAGCGGTTTTGTGCCAGTAACGCTGGACCCGGCCAGTTTTAACCGTCGTTTTTCCCGCGTTAGCCCGGACAATACGCGTTTTGACAAAATGGCCTTGCTTGACGGTAAATTGCTGCTGATCAGCCGCGAAGTGCCGAGCGCCGCCACTGCGCCCAACACCACGCCACCGGTCAACCCGGCCTTGCAAAGCGTGCGCGAGCAAGATAACACGCTGGCATGGCGGGTGGCAGGCACCCCTGCGGCAACTTACCTGAATCTGGCTGCCAGCGGCCAACAAGTGCTGGTCACCAGCGCCGAAAGCACGGGTCGCTTACTCTCCAGTTTTGACAGCAGCAGCGGCAACCTGCGCTTTAGCCGTAACGACAGCTATAGCCGTTTTCTTAGCAGCAGCAATGAAATGGCCCCCAGCGTGGCAGGCGGCATGATTTGCGCCAACAATGGCACTGAAGGCGAATTGCAATGCCTCAATGCCGCCAGCGGCGCGCTATTGTGGCGCGCCAGCTTGCGCGGTGCGCTCGATCCGGTATTCCAAAGCAGCGCGCCCGCCATTTCCGACACCCTGGTAAGGACCAATCAAAACGCCACCTTCAGCGCCTTTGAGCGCAGCAGCGGCAGCTTGCGCTTTGCCCTGCCCGTGCCTGGCCCTGCCAGCGGATCGATCCAAACCACGCATGAATTGAACCAGGCGGTGGTGGCGGTGGATGCGAATAGCGCTTTATTGCTGGATCGGCGCAATCTGAACGGCTCGCCGCGTGACAATACCATCAGCATGGTGGATTTGAATACGCGCCAGATTCGCTGGCAAGCCACGGGCCAGTTTACCGCGCACCCGGTGGCAGCGCGTGGCGTGGTGTATGTGGGTAATCACAAAACCCAGTCAATTGAAGCACGCGATGTGACGAGCGGTGCCGTGCTGTGGAGCTGGGCCTTGCCCGCGCAGAATGATGATGCCTTTGGCGACAACCTGATCGTCACCAACAACTTGCTATTTGTTTCGGCCAAACATAACACCTGGGCGCTGGATTTGGCCAGCCACCAGTCGGTTTGGTCGTATCAGTTTGCGGGCAAGTTGGCGCTCTCTGGCCAAGGGGTGCTCTACATTCTGGGGGCCGACCCCGACCCGGTGGCGCTGCGGGATTGGGTGGTGGCGATTAATTTGCGCTAGTTTTGATTGCTGCTCTTTGGATAGTGGAATCCGTTCGATGGCGGCTGCTTCGCTGAACCAGCCCTTGTTGACTGAGCGGCGACGCAGGCGTTCTGCGCTGCTTTTTACCTGCACCCGCTTGAATACGCGATGCTGCGCGCCGGCGGGCACGGGCAGCACCACGCTGCGTTGATTTTTTCGCCAGTTCGGCCTGGTAGTCTTGGTAGTCCTGGTCGTTGCAGGCGGAAGGCAGGGCCAGATTGCCCAGCACGCGCAGGGTGAAACTCACTTTCAGGGCGTCAATATTGTATTGAAGATTCACGCAAACTTGCTGCTTTGGTTTGGATTTCATGAGAAAAAGATAGTGCTCTATCGGGATTTCGTTGCCAAATCCATTCGATGACTGCTTGCAAATCCTGTTCAGCTTTAGGACGCCAAACGACTTCAAGCATGAATCTTCTCCTCCCGCGCCGCTTGAAGTTCTGCCAAACGTGCATGCATCCGTTGCATGACTTCTTCGTGGGGGATGCTGGGGCGCGGGTCATCGATTGCGGCTTGCACTTCAGCTCTCAACCATGTGTCATAGGCTTCTTGATCCGGGGTACTGGCCAGGGGGGCAGCGGCTAACATAAATGACTCCGTAAAATGGATGCTGATTTAAATTGTAAGCGATCCAGGCTGGCAATGCCAGTGTTAATTTCACTAACTGCCGCGATTGCATGCAACCCACTACTCACAATGCAAATAGGACGGGCGCGGCTGTTTGATGTCTACTCCAGCGCGCCATACACACCCATCACAGGATCATAATGCCAGCGCTCTTGCTCGCCCAAGCGCCTTGGCTGCAATTGCGAAAATGCCATACTGGCGCTTGCCAAATCCAGCCCCTCGCTTTTTGCCACCGCTTTGAGTAATACCGCCACGTCGTGTTCAAACCATGGGCTCACACCATCAGCCGACGTAAACCGCATCCTGACAAAGCGTGATTCCATCGGCACAATTTTCCTGGTGCGCAACTTCTGGCGAAACTGCGGGTTCTCGTCCTCGTCTTCCAGATACAAGACAAATCGCCGGGAATGTATTGAATCAATTGGGGCTCATGAGTTTGGCCACGTGCTGGGCTTTGCGCATGAGCAAAATCGCCCGGACTTTCAGTACGTTTGCCAATGACAATACGCTGTGCTTTCAACATTGGGTCAGCACTGGCATTACCGAAGGCCGGATCGGGAATTAAACCCTGAAACCGGCGGGCGCATCACTCGGCTTGATTTCTTCCATCAAAAAATCAAGCCTGGGCGATGCGCCCCAATTCAAGCAGCGTGTTACCCCCTGTTTTGGCGACAACCAGTCTATCGCATCAAAAGAATAACCGGGGCCAAGATACGTGACACCGCTCGAAGCGATGATGATTTCTTTATTCCAGTGCAAAAACCCGCCGCTTGGCTTACAATCCCCCCATGCCATCTCATCCACCAATTCTCTATGACACCATCATCGTCGGCAGCGGCCCCGGCGGGGCCACGGTTGCACGCGAGCTGACTCGCTTCGGCCAAAAAGTGCTGATTCTGGAACAAGGCGCTGCCGCCCCCTTTACCGGCACGCTGGGGCAAATGATCCGCATGGCCGCCGTGCCCGGCAAAGGTGCGTATTTCAATCAGGATGCGTCTTTACTGGTGTGCGGCATCACCGCTGGCGGTAGCTCGGCAGTCAATTTTGCCACCGCCATGGCACCACCGCTGCCGCTGTTTGCCGCATATGGCATCGACCTGCAAGCACCGCTGGCCGCCTTGCGCCAAGAATTGCCGATGGCCCCCTTGCCCGATACACTGATCGGCCCGATGGCAACACGCCTGCTTCAAGCTGCGCGCGCCCTCGGTCATGACTGGCAAAAACTCGATAAAATGATTTACCCCGATCAATGCCGCACCGGTTGCTGGCGTTGCCTGTATGGCTGCCCGTTCGGCGCAAAATGGAGCGCGCGCAATTTTCTGGATCAAGCCGTGGCGGGCGGGGCCAGCTTGCTCGCTGAGGCCCGTGTACTACGCGTGCTGGTTACGCAGGGGCGCGCCAGCGGGGTGGAATTTGTCCGCCACGGCCAAACCCA
>CAMBDR010000017.1 GCA_945864765.1 Janthinobacterium lividum
CCAGCGTGACCAATTGACTACCGCCCCCGCGCGTGTCAGCAATTCTTCGGGCGATGGGGGGGCGTTACGCAAGGCAAAATCCTTGGTGTCGCTATCGGCTAAAATCCATTCACTGCCATTGGATGCAAGTGAAAACCGCAAGGATAAGCGTGCTGCATAATGCGATGCCTGTTGCATGCCATCGGCAGCGCGTTTATTTTCAGATTTAACCTCAAGAATAGCCAGCGGTATGCCTTTGTAGCGCAATAAGTAGTCCACACGTACAGTACCAATTTTAAGCTCCGCCTGCCAAGACCAGCCGAGTGCCGAAAGTTGTGGTTCTATCAGTTCTGTGCAAGTTAATCGTTCGTTGCGGACCATCGTAAATCACCTTACGGTTTAGTTCTTTCGCATGCAATATTGTAAATTACGGATGAATTTGCATTTTTTAATAAAATCAATTTTATTTTGTCGGCCAGGATATTGCGGCTTTTCACCATGCTATAAAAGAACTGGCGCTGTTAAAGGTAGCTTATCTTTTCAACTCAACTCTTGGGTTGCGATTTAACCACCTGCATCGCCGTGGCAATCAAACCACTCATCTCGCCCAAATTGGCCGGGATAATGATGGAATTATTGGTCTTGGCCAGATTGCCAAAGGCGGCCACGTATTGCTCGGCCACTTTTAAATTCATGGCATCAAGGCCACCCGGTTCCTGTAGTGCTGCTGCGGTTTTGCGGATCGCTTCGGCGCTGGCGGTGGCTATCGATAAAATGGCGGCGGCCTGGCCTTCGGCGCGGTTGATGGCGGCTTGCTTTTCACCTTCCGAGCGCGCAATCGAGGCTTCGCGCTCGCCGCTGGCGATGTTGATTTGCTCTTGCCTGCGCCCTTCGGAGGCGGCAATCAGGGCGCGTTTTTCGCGCTCGGCGGTAATTTGCGCCTGCATCGCATGGAGAATTTCTTTGGGGGGCGTCAAATCTTTGATTTCGTAACGCAGCACTTTCACGCCCCAGTTGGTGGCCGACTCATCAATCGCATTGACGATGGCGGTGTTGATGTGGTCGCGCTCTTCAAAGGTTTTATCCAGTTCCATTTTACCGATCACCGAGCGCAAGGTGGTTTGCGCCAGTTGCGTGATGGCGGCAATGTAATTGGAGGAGCCGTAAGAGGCACGCATGGCGTCGGTGATTTGGAAATATAAAATCCCGTCCACTTGCAATTGGGTATTGTCGCGCGTGATACAAACTTGCGGCGGGACATCAAGCGGGATTTCTTTCAGAATATGCTTGTAGGCGATGCGGTCGATGAAGGGGACGACGATATTTAATCCCGGCCCTAATGTATCGTGATATTTCCCGAGCCGCTCCACCACCCAGGCATGCTGCTGTGGCACCACGTTAATGGTTTTGAAAATAAAAACCACGGCAACGACCAATAATATGAGGGCGACAGTGCTGAATTCGATCATGACAACTCCTTAGCTTGGTTTGACGATTAAACGGCTTCCCTGAACTTCAATAATGGTAAATAATCCTGCTTCGGCCCGCTCTTGATGGCATTCAATATCCCACATGGCACCGCGATACATGCTGCGGGCGTGGCAACAGCCAGCTTGCGCAGGAGTCCACTCGGCAATGGTGATGGTTTGCCCGATATCGAGCATCACATTCGGGTCGCGGTTGGCGGCTTTGCCCCGACGCCAGCCAAAGCGGCTGTTATGCAGCGCCAGGGTGGCGCACGCGGCGACCACGGCGGCCGCAGCCATTTGCCAGGCAGGGTCCAGGCCGCAGGCGGCGAAAATGGCTCCGACCAGCATGCCAGTGGCGATCATTAAAAGATAGAAGGTGCCCGTGAGTAACTCGCACACCACCAAAACGCCAGCGATCAGCAGCCATGTCATTGATGCATTCATTTGTCAGCTCCTTCAATCCATGAATCCACGAATCCAACCCATACCGTGTCAGGCTAATCGGTCCCGGCACACACCACCCGATTGCGCCCCTGTTCCTTGGCCTGATACAGTGCCGCATCGGCAGCGGCCAGTAAATCGCTGGTGGGGGTGTCTTTCTGCGGGCACATACTTGCCACGCCAATACTGACGGTGACGTAAGGGCCAATTCCCGAGGCCGGATGTGGCAGTGCCTGCGCTTCAACCGCAGCACGGGCTTTTTCTGCCAGTTGGCGTGCGCCGTCCATGTCGGTTGCGGCTAATAGTAGCACAAATTCTTCCCCCCCAAAACGCGCTGCCAAATCAGTAGGGCGGTTGGCGATGGCTTTGATGGCCGCAGCGACTTGTTGTAAGCAGCGGTCGCCCGCCTGGTGGCCCAAGGTGTCGTTATAGGGCTTGAAGTAATCCACATCGATGATGGCCAACGAGAGCGTGCTATTGGCGCGTTGGGCGCGGCCCCACTCCTGGCGTAAAAACAGGTCAAGCTGGCGGCGATTGGCCAGATTGGTGAGTGGATCGGTACTGGCGATGCGTAGCAATTCATCATGGCTTTGCTTGTGCGCGCTAATGTCGTGCAGCAAGCCCACGTACAGGGTTTCTTCGGCAAAAATTTTGCTCATGGTTAAGTCGAGGCAAACTGCGTTGCCCGAAGGGCCGCGCAACACCACTTCTTGCGGCCCATGGCGCAGAGCATTCAAGCGGCCAGCCGGATTGGATTCATAAGAAAAGTAACCCGCATACTCAATATTAAATGGCTCGGTTAACAACTCAATCAAATTCATATCGACTAACTGCCCCGGTGCGTAACCGAGTAAGTTATAGGCTGCCGGATTGGCAGAGCGGATAATGCCGTCGGTATTAATCAGGAGCAAGCCTTCGGCCATATTGTTGACGATGGCGCGCAGGCGTTCGGCTTCAAAGCGGTAGGCATTGAAGTATTTGGTCATTTGCAAATGCATGCGCACCCGCACACAGACTTCTTCCTGGCGAAACGGCTTGTGAATATAATCTACCGCGCCGACTTTAAAACCTTCAATAATATCCACCGTATCATTTAAGGCGCTGATGAAAATAACCGGTGTCATGCGGGTAGTGGGCATGGTTTTTAAACGGCGGCAGGTTTCCAGACCATCAATGCCGGGCATCATGATGTCCAGTACGATCAAGTCCACCGTGGTTTGCGCCACAATTTTGAGGGCGGCCTCGCCCGAGGTGGCCGCCAAGACCTGATAGCCTTCATGTTCCAGGATGCGCAACAAAACGCCGATATTGGCGGGCGTGTCATCCACAATCAGTACTTTGGCACCAGCCAGACTGGTCATTTGTATGTCGTTATTCATGGATTACTCCTTGCATGGCCTGGCGGATGCCATCCATATCGTATTGGTTAAGCAGATCCTGGATCTGGTTGACAAATTCTTCGCTGGCCGGATTTTGTTCGAAGATACGGTTCAGTTCGGCGGCAATGCCGCTGACCCAGCCCGTATCAAGGGCCGTCATAATTGCTTGCCAGTTGGCCAGCGGTAGTTTGATGCTTGCCGGGGCGGGCGCTGTTTCGGCATGAACGGTTTCGGCGGCATAGGCAAACTGGGTGCCGAGCAAGCGTTGCAGGCAACTGCAAATGGTGCCAAATAAAAAAGGTTTGGCGATAAAATCATCAAAGCCCTGGCGCTGGTAATCTTCGCGTTGATGTTGGAGTACCGACGCCGTGATGGCGACGCACAGCGGCAGCGGTGGCGTTAATTCGGCTTGCATGCGGTGCAGCGTGCTTAAACCATCCAGATGCGGCATTTGGATATCCATAAATACCAAATCGTAGTGCTGTTGGTGCATCATTTCAAGTGCCTGCAAACCGTCTTCGGCCTGCATGACTTGTACGCCGATATTGATCAGCATGCGCGATAAAATAGCCCGGTTATCGGCATTGTCATCCACCACCAAAATGCAAACCTGATGATCGGGTAAAACATGCTGTACCTGAGTTAGCGCCGCAAAGTGGCTGCTATTGGTTTGCGCGGTGGCCAAATGCAAATCAAAATGAAAGCGCGAGCCTTGGCCCAAGGTCGATTCCAGTACCAGATGGCCACCCATCAGTTCGACCTGGCGAGTCGAAATCGCCAGCCCCAGCCCGGTGCCCCCTTTTTTACTGCCGCCTTCGGTTTGGCGAAATGCCTGGAAAATCAGTTGTTGTTCGCCCTCCGCAATACCCGGCCCGGTATCGCTGACACTGAATTGGTAGTGCTGGGCTGGGCTTTGGGTTACTTGCAAATGCACTGTGCCGGTTTCGGTGAATTTTACTGCATTGCCCAGCAAGTTGATCAAAACCTGGCGTAGTTTGCCGGGGTCGCCCAGTACCGGGCAGGGATTGGGCAGCTTATGCTCACAAACCCAGTCTATGCTTTTTTGTTTGCAGCGCAAGACAAACAAGAAGGAAATTTCTTGCAGCAAGCCGGTTAAGTCGAAATCGATAATATCCAGCGTCATGGCCCCGGCTTCAATTTTGGATAAATCTAAAATATCATTGATCAGCATCAGTAAATGGTTGCCTGCTTTTCTGATCGGGGTGACGGTGGGCAGTAAGTCGTGCGAGAGTTTGGGGTCGCTTTCGAGCAATTGCGAATAGCCCAGTACCGCATTTAACGGCGTGCGGATTTCGTGCGACATATTGGCTAAAAATGCCGATTTCGCGCGGTTGGCGGTTTCGGCGGCGAGCTTGGCCTCTTCCAACTGGGCGGTGCGCTCCTGTACCCTTTGCTCCAATTGCTGATTCAATTGTTTGATCTGGTTTTCGCCGCGTTTTCTGGCGGTATTGTCTTTGCCTACGCCCCGGTAGCCGAGAAACTCGCCCGCGTTATTCCAGACCGGTTCGCCACTGCTGAAGCCGTAGCAAATGCTGCCGTCCGGTTGGTCGATTTCCCATTCAAAATCATAAAATGCGGCTTGTTTGCCGATACAACCCTGGTAGTATTGCCATTGCTCCGCAGTGTGCCTGAAGCGGCCGTTGGCTTGCCGTTGCTGGCCCAGTAATGAAGCGGGTTCCAGTCCGGTAATATCTTTAAAACCGGATGAAATAAAGGTGAATTTGCCTTCCTTGTCCTGTTCCCAATACCAATCCGAGGAGAGTGCGGTTAAGCTGCGAAAGCGTTGTTCGCGTTCCCATAAGGCGGCCATCATGCCGTTAAAGGCATGCGCCATGGTGACCACATCACTGGGGCCGCTGCTCTCATCGGCGTGCAAATTGGTGTTACCGTGTTGTGCCAAATCCATGGTGGAGGCAAGTTGTTGCAAAGGCCGGGTCAGGCGCGCGGTGAGGAAGCGGATCACAATCAGAAACAGGATCGCAAAGAAGAAAGAAATGGCCAGATTGACGGCAAACACCTGATACATCATGCGGGTCAGCGTGGCTTTGCTTTGCACGACGCGCACATAGCCCAGGGTTTGGCTGCTGGGGGCCTCGCTTTCAAATTGCGACGTGTTATTGTTTTCAATCACAATCGGGGCGATGAAATTCCAGCGTTCACTATTTTCCGATTCCAACACCGCATTGGGGCTAGTCGTTAATTTGCTTTTGGCGAAGGTGGGTTGCGCATGCTTGCTGCGTTTGGTAATGATCTTGCCATCGGTTTCATAGACTGCGGCGAAAATAACGTCGGGAAATGCCATGGTGATGCCCAGTGCCGCATCGGCGTGTTTGCCATTGTGGTACAAGATGGCCAATTGCGAGCCATTGGCCAGATTTTCCGCGATGCGCTCCCCTTGGGTTACCAATACCTTTTGAATTTGCCGGCTACTTTGGAGTGAGCTGACCAGCGATGAAAAAAGTGCGATGCAAAGCACGCCGATGGTCACTGCAACACTTAATTGTTGTTGCAGCCCGGTTTTGTGCAGCAATAAAGTTAGCGCTGGCATGGCACTACCTTTCAGGAAAGGTCATCTGATACTCTTGCAATTGACCATAATTTAAATTGATGTGTAAATGGCTTGCGGTACTCAGATTGATGGCAACCATCACTTCTTTCAGCGGCGCGATGCCGGGTGCGGTGCCGCTTTGCATGGCGCTTTGCCCCAGTTTGCGCCCGTATTCAAAGTTATCCGGGTAGAGCGCAAACAGCACGCCTTGACTGACGTGGCTGACATTGCTGGAAAAAACGGCCAGACTGCTATCCCATGCGCTACGTAACACCACCGGGAGCACCACGGTGTCTTGTACGGTTTTTGAGTCTTGCGGCAGCCATAGTGCATCGGTTTTGGCATTGGCCTTGCTTAAAATTTGCTGATAATGCAGCATCGCCGCTTTGATATCGCCGGCTTCATAGGCCACAATCTCCAAACCGTGCGTCTTGGCAGCGTTTTGCGCCGAGCGTATTAACCAGCCATTTTGTTGTGACTCGTACACCACATGAATGCGTTTGATTTGTGGTAAGAGTAATTTTAAGCGCGCAAACAGCATGGCCGGGTCAGGGGCCAGACTGTTGATGATGGCATTTTGTGCGTCGGCAGGTGCCAAGCTGATGACGCCACCTGCGACGAGTTTGATATCGCGCTCGATATTGGCGCTGGCTTTAACCCCATTGCGCCCGAGTGCAATGACGGTTTTGATCTCATTGCGCTTTAACTGGGTTGCAATTTCAGTGCTATCGGCGTTGTTGCTAACGGGTAGACTCAAAACGCGGCTCTTGGTTTTATCTTCAATACCGTCAATAATTTTCAAGAAGACGCTACGATAAGGGTCGCCAATATCGGGAAACAGCACGGCGATATTCGACTGTGGGCGTGGTTGGGAGCTACTGTCACCAAGAAAGGTGAAGTAGAGCAGGCAAACCAAACAAAGTATCGTTGCACGTCGCATAACGACCCTATTGAACTTGTTCCTCAATTATTGCTTGAGGGCCCGGACGATGCCATAGCCCACCACTTTTACTCAGTTCTTGCCATGCCCATTTCAACCATTTTAACAGTGACCAGGCTAACCATAAGGCCCATAGTAACATGCAAGCGCGAAAAATGGATAGTGGTAAACTAAAAGCCGATGCGCCGGGTAAGGTGGCACCGGAGCGGTCGAGATACCAGTTCAAGAGTTGACTGTTTGACGCGTTGCCAACAATGCTCATGTCCGGGTGGCTTAACAAGCCCAGCGTGAGGACATAACATAAGCTGGCCAGCATGATCAGGGTCCAAAACCCCGCGCCCAGTGCAGCCAAGGTTTTGCGCCAGCCTTGTAAGTGGGTTTGGCGACCGGGCAGGAATAGCCAGCCAACAATGATCACACACAGCGGCCATGGGGTTTGGCTTAATCCGAGCGAGAGCAGTAACCAGTCAGTTAAGCTGAGCGGTGTCAGATGATGTTTGCCCGTATTGCGCGAGATTAAGACGGCCACCAGCAGCGCGATCAGGAGTTTGCCCCAAAATAACAGGCTGGGGCCTACTCCTGGGCCTTGTACCCATAATAACCAGCGTTCCTGCGGGATAGCCAGTTGCAGTGTGTAATTTAAGGCAGGCAAATGCAAATCCAGTCCCTGGGTTTGATACAGTGTTTGCAAACCATTGCCCAAGCGCCAGCGCAGCTGGATTTTTTGTAGGCCGGGGCTGAGCGGCAAGATCAGATCACGTCCATTCAATTGCAGCGATTGGACTAGACCGTTGATTTGTGTGCTTTGCAATTTGGCTCCGTCCGGTAGGGTGATGGTATGGTTGCCGCCCTGGCTGGTGCGTAAGGTCAAATCCAGTTCATATTCCGAAGTGCGCTCGGCCGGGTGTGCCAGCAAGCGCACTTTGTCTACGGTAATGGTTTGCCCCGATAAAGCCTTGGGCTGGCTTAAAGTGAGTTGCAAACTTTCACCGGGAAAGGGCAGGTAGCGGGTTTCGCCATCGCCTTCGCCCTCGGCTTGCACCGGGGCCAAGCCTTTGCTGGCCAGATGCCAGCGCCCGGAGGCATTGATAATCCACACTTCATGCCAATTGGTATTGGCTGCGGCTGCGGCTTTGAGCGTGATGCCAGGCTGCTGGCTCAAGGTGGAACTCCAATGCATTTGCCCGGTTTGTGGGCCGAAATTCACCATCACTTGGCCTTCTTTGACGATGATGTCGGCACTGGTGACCGCTTCACCCGGCAATAGTGGAATGCTCGCCAAGATGGGCGTGCCCACAGGGGAGGCGCGTGTGACCTGGGTTTCAACCCGCCAGACCAAATCAAACGAAAGCCGCCGTTCGACTTTTAACAATGGCGGCAATTGTGGTGCGGCGTCGGTTTTTTCGCTGCGTACTTTGCGTGTCAGCTGCAAGGTATCGGCGGCACCAGTTGATTCGGACCAGCCTTGCAGGTCCCAGTTGTCGCTCAGTTTGTCGTTCAGTTTGTCTCTAACTAAGCTGACGCGGCGTGGTTTGGCGGGCAAGGGTAATTGCAGGCTGTCGGCCTGGGGCAAGTTACCTTGCAACTGCACCCGGTGCTGGCCTTTGGGAACCAGTAGCCAAGTGCTGCCATCGTCGGTGCGATGCAGGTAAGCCGGTTTTTGATCCAGTAATGCTTGTTGCGGCAGCCATTGCTTGGCGGCACCGGGCATGGGGATGGCGCTATCGATGGCGGCATTCACGGTGAGGGTGAGGCGCAATTGTTGGCCCTCTATTTGGATCGTCATATCGGCAATGTCGGCGCAGTTGGGCAGGCAAGCCGCTTCCACGCTGAGCTTGTTTTTTAATGTTTCCAACATTTCACTGTCAGGCAGTTGCGCCTGGGCTGGCGCGCCCGGCAGTGTGCCCGCCAGCAACAGGCAGCATATGAGTATGGCTGCGGGCGGCATAGCTACGGGCGGTATAGCTACGGGCGGTATAGCCACGGGCTGGCCTGCACCTTGCAGCGCGCGTGCGCAAGCCTTCAGTGGTGCCGCGATGACGCGTAGCAACAGTGCGCCGATCAAGGCGATGCGCAGCAGCGCCACCAAGCGATTGCACCACGGCGGCAGCAACCATAAATTGAGTTCCTGATCGGCTTGCACCACGCCACGCCAGTTCAGGTTAATGGTTTGATATTGCCAGCTTGGCAGACCTGGCCCGGTTTGCACTTTGGCACCCGGATCGATCTGGGCATATTGTTTGCTGCGGCTACCCGAATAATATTGGCGCTGATCTTTGGCGGTGACCATTTTTTCCATCTCACGAACCATACCTTTACGCACGGCCGCAGTGTCATCGATTTTTTGTGCGAGTTTGGCTTTGGACTCTGCCGGTGCCTGAGCCGATTCGGCTGCTGCGGCTGGCGCTGACGCTTCCATTGGCGCGTCCATTGCGGCTGACGCTGCCGGGGCCTCGGGCTTGGCTTCTTCAAGTAGGCGACCGGCACCCGATTTGCTCAGTGTGCTGGTATTGTCGGTCTGGAAAGTATGGTCCGGATCAAGCACCGGGTTGAGTGCGAATAATGCTTGTCCGGAAGCGAATTCGAGCAGCACGACAATGCTCACCAGACTGATCATCAGTAAAATGGCTTGCAAGACTTTTTGCACTTTTGTCTGTGTCACCACGCGCAGCAGTGCGCTGCACGCGAGCAATGCCAATAGCGCCGCCAGCAATGCCCCCATTTCATGGTAGCCAAGCCATAGTGCCATGAAAGCCAGGCCACCCCAGCGCCAACCATACAGCTTATAAACGGAAAAGCTGCCCAGTAACACCAGAAACACGCTAAATAGATTCCATTGACTGAGCCACGAGCCATGCACTTGATCCGGCCCACTGGCATGCAGTAAACGCCAGCCCGGCGGTAGCGCCAGTTTGAGGCTCACTTGTTCCATATCATGCTTCCAACCCGTCACGGTAAAGCGGCGCGGCGCGGCGGGCAGAAGGCTATCGGCATCCAGATCGATGTTGCCGCGCTTTAATTCGATGCCTGCCAAACCGCTGGCCCCGATGCTGATCAATTGATTGTTTTGGTTGACGCTAACGCGCCCCAATTCGCCGCCGCGCCCCATTTCAATCCGGTCAGCCTGATTCACTTTGCCCTTGATGTGGTCGCTGGCGGTGATGCTGCCCCCGTCCAGGCTCAGCCACAATTGACGTTCCAGTTTGAGTTTGTCCGGGTCGGGATGGGCGTCGCCCCGGCGCAAGGTTTTGAGTTTGAATTCCGAACCCGGGCGCATCAAATACGCAGGCAAGCTGCGCCATTCTGCAGGCAAGGTGGTTTGGCTGCTATCGACGCTGGCAACGCCTTCAATATTCACCTGGCGAATCGTCGGGGCGGCCTGGTAAGCCCAGATTTCTTCGCCCGCCAGCAATTGTGCCGGGTTGGCCGGATTGGCATTGTCAGTCGCGACAGACGGCGGCAGACTTAATTGATCAAGCTGGCCAGGGTGGCGTGCCACCAGGGTGATTTCCCAATGGCCGGGTTTGGCTTGCACCAATAAACTGCCGTCCGGGCTTAATTTTGCGGTGAGCGGGGTTTGTAATTCTTGCGCAATCAAATTTGGCAGCAAAGCGCGCCCAATACTGAGCTCGCGCGCTTTGCCCGCAACGTCGAGCGTGATGCGGGTTGAAACCAGGCCCGGCACGCCTTCGCTGATGAGGCGATACAGATGAAATTCGGTTTCATCATCCTGTTGTTGATTCTGGTTTTGTGTTTGCAACCAAAGCTGGTTGTTTTCATCGCGATTGGGTAAGGCCACGCTTTGGCCGTTGATCTCCAGTTGGAGCAATGCGCTGGTTGCAGGCAGGGCCAGCGATTCGGGCATCTTGTCCCAAATAAACACCCCTTCAATCCGGTGCTCGCCCGGCTCCAGTTGCAAAGCGGGGCCGTCTTCATGCGGCAATACCGTTGCCGCTTTGCCATCGAGCATCACCTGCTGTGGCCATTGTTTGCTGCTGCCTGGCAAGTTGACCCAGGTAGTGCGCTGCACTTGCCAGCTTTGGCTGAATTTGCCGCCGCCCGCTTTGACTTGTAATTGCAACACGCCCGGCCAGGCGCACAACGCTTGTTTGGCATCCGAATACAAATGGCTGCAGCCGTAGTTGTCAACCTCGTGTAAAACCCAGGGCACCCAGGTTTTGAGTGGATCGGGTACGTCTTTGCGGGCTAATGGCTCATTGTTGCCAGCGTAAGCAACATTGCCAGCCACCAAAGCCAGCCAGCAAAGAAGGTGACAACTTAGTCCGGCCCAGGTTAAGCGTGCCATAATGTTCTCCTTTGCGATGGATGCGCCATTGAGTGCGCTAAAATGGGTTCGGCAGGGTTTTGCCTTAAGGGTGCTTGCCTTATGGGGTCTTGTCTTGGTGGGTCTGGAATACACCAGCCAGCCGATTCTTTTCGACATTGTCCCAACTGAAGACTTGTCCGTTCATCGCCACATACACCCCATGCGCCAGCGTTTGCGCCACCCCACAGGCAAAGCCAAGATTGAACAAGGCGTCTGAATTGACGATTTCATAGGGGATCATGGCACCGGTCAGGACAATGGTTTTCTTTAATTTGGCGCGCCCCAAATACTCGGCCATTTCGCTCATGGTATCGGTGCCATGAATGATGACAATCGATGGTTCGGGTGCCAGATCGCATGAATCGAGAATGCGAATGCGGTCATCGTCTTCGATATCCAGCGAGTCGTGCAAGGGTAATTGCCCCAGCATCACGGGCACGGTCATGCGCGTGCGTTCGATCACGGCGGGCAGGTGCGAATTGCCAAACCCGAGTTTGCCGGTGATTTCATCGTAATGCTTATCAAAGGTGCCGCCAGTGGCAAGAATACGTAAGCCCATTTTTTTGTCCCTGTTTGCCTTGAAAATACCATCATAACGCGAAACCAGTGTTGGCAATGCGCTGTGCCAGGTCATTTTTTCTTGATGGGTCTTGCCCAACCCTCAATCGTGGTTTGCTGTGGGCGCGAGAGTGTTAGCTTACCTGCCGGGGCCGAGCGCATCAAGGTGGTGCCGGCACCAATGGTGGCACCTTGGCCAACGGTAATGGGGGCCACCAACTGGGTATCGCTGCCGATAAAGACATCATCTTCGATCACGGTGCGAAATTTATTCACGCCATCATAATTACAGGTGATGGTGCCTGCTCCAATATTGACACGAGCACCAACACTACTGTCACCAATGTAACTTAAATGATTCGCCTTGCTATTATTTGCAATTTGACTGTTTTTTACTTCAACAAAATTGCCAATGTGAACTTTTTCTGCCAGCGTCGTGCCGGGGCGCAGCCGGGCATAGGGGCCAATCGCGTTTTGCGCGCCAATTTCAGCTTGTTCGATATGGCAAAATGGTTTGATCTCGCTGCCTGCGCCCACCTTGGCATTGCGCAACACGCAATAAGCCCCCAGTTGCACCCCATCCGCCAGCTCGACTTCCCCTTCAAACACGCAGCCAACATCAATAAACACATCGCGCCCACAACGTAACTGGCCGCGAATATCAATGCGTGCCGGGTCTGCCAGGGTGACGCCTTGTTGCAACAGGGCTTGTGCCAGATTGCTTTGGTGAATTCGTTCCAGTTGCGCCAGTTGCAGCTTGCTATTGACACCGAGAATTTCCCATTCATGTCCGGCTTGGGCCGATACCACTGTCACGCCCGCTTGTACTGCTTGCGCCACAATGTCGGTCAGATAATATTCGCCTTGCGCATTTTGGTTAGACAAGGCGGCCAGCCATTGCACCAGTAAGCGGGTGGGGGCGACCATGATGCCGCTATTGATTTCGTGGATGGCTAATTCGGCCGGGGTAGCATCTTTTTGTTCGACAATGCGTACAATTTTCCCCTGTTCGCGCACCATGCGCCCCAAGCCGGTGGGGTCGGTCACTTCCATGGTCAATATGCCCAATTTATCCGTACCCGCCGCAGCGAGCAAGGCTTGCAAGGTAGCAACCCGTGTCAGGGGAACATCACCGTACAGCACTAAAGTTGCTTGATCTGGGTCAAGCTGTGGCACCGCCTGTTGCACCGCATGGCCTGTGCCAAGTTGCTCCGCCTGTAATACCACGGTCGCGTCGATCTGATTCTTGGCCAGATAATCCGGCACTTGGCTGCCACCATGGCCATATACCACCACCAGCTTGCCTTGCGCCAATTGTTGCGCGCTATCAATCACATGATGCAGCAAGGGTTTGCCAGCCAGAGCGTGTAAAACTTTGGGCAGATTGGAATGCATGCGTTTGCCCATGCCGGCAGCGAGAATGACAATATTCATGAGGCGACCATTTTTTAGAGACGAGAAGCGAAAAGTGTATCACGGCGCATGAGCCATGACGAAGCCTGCCATGCTATTTTGGGTAATCCTGATCTCATACCGGGTGCGTTGAAATGCGCTGGTCACTGCGGCTATTCAACAACATGCCCATTAGCCGCGAGCATTTTCAGGGTAACATCGGAAGCGTATTGTTGTTGCAAAATAAGATTGGTAAATATATCAGCACAATTTTGCGATAATGGTACAGTTCAGTTGATGGAAATGCCAACTGTGCTGCAAAAGATATCGCCGAATTGCCTCTGTCATTTTGTTCCACAATTGACTACTATACTCACATCGAGTCGCTGCAAAATAATTTGCGCAGGCAGCCAGTTGTAGAGTGGAAATTCCTGAAGTAATTTGAAAATAAATGGGGGTAGTATGAGTAATCAGAAACAAAGTCAAAACACCATTCAAAATGGGCGGACAGGATTGATGAATACGTTGGTTTTCGGGGTGCGCGCACTCGGGTTTGTATTAATAGTCGGGGCTGCAGGATTTATTGCGATATCGAATCTGAATATGGGAACGGTGGCTCAAGTTGCTGAAGTGGGGCCGGGCTTGTACGCTAAATCGATGCAATTGCCAAAAGGCTGAACCATTTTATCGGTATCAATGCTGGGTAAATTCGGTCGGTAAAGTCGTCCGGGCAGTCGTAAGCTGATCGTGTCAGCTTGTTCTGTGCTTGTTCTGTGCTTGTTCCGCGCCTGTTGTGATCGATAGCGTGTTGTGGGGAAAACAGAAAATTCGAAAAATTAAGGCAATTTTCCAGACACAAAACCCTCATTTGGTGGCATACTGTGACAAAGCGCACGGTGGGATAAATCATTTGATTTGTTTTTCTAATGGCTTTTACTTTGCATCGAGATAATCGATGTAAAACTTTACCAAGTTGTAACACAAAAAAACATCGCCACGTGGAAAAATTCTGTAAATTGGTTTCCGTAGAGAAATAATCGTTGATCTGTGTTAGTATGCTCATAAGGCTGCTGACTGGGTTGGCGTCACCATTCATCAGAATTTACTTTAATAATAAGGGAAGTTGATATGCAAACTCTAAATATGCAAGTATTAAGCGCACAAGAAATTGAATTAGTTGTTGGTGGGGCTGGTGAAGCCGGGTTCGCGGGGGCGATTGACGCTTCCCGTGATGAAACAAAAGAAAGCTCCGGCAATGGCTTAACGCGTGAGCATGGTAAAGCATAAGTAGTAAAGAATGAGAAAAAGGGTGACTGTAAAGTTGCCTTTTTTTTCGCCCTCATTTTTATCTGGCCGATGCCCCTGCTGGCTATCAGGCTTTCGTCGTATCGCCAGCCAGCTTTGTGGAATTTCGTTATACTTGGCTCCCCATCTCACATATCGACTTTTTTTCATATGGATCAAACAGAATTTTCCGAACAGGATTGGCGGCGTTTTCTCGCCAGCATTGGCGAAAACCCGGATCGCCCAGGCTTACTCGAAACCCCGGCGCGCGTTAATCGGGCATGGCAGCATTGGGCCTCGGGTTACCAGCAAAATCCAGCCGAGCTATTAAAAGTATTTGAAGATGGGGCCGAAGCGTATAACGAGTTAATCGTGGTACGCAATATTCCCGTCTACAGTCATTGCGAGCACCACTTGGCACCGTTTTTTGGTAGAGCCACCGTCGGCTATTTACCCAATGGGAAAATTGTGGGTTTGTCCAAGCTCACGCGTCTGGTCGATTGTTTTGCCAAACGGCTGCAAGTGCAAGAGCGCTTAACCAGCCAAATCGCGAATGCTTTAATGGAGGCGTTGGAACCCAAGGCCGTGGGCGTGGTGATTACTTGCCGCCATTTGTGTATGGAAAGTCGCGGGATTCGTACCACTGGCGAAGAAACCATTACCTCTGCCATGTTGGGCGAGTTGCAGCCCAATTTGGCCTTGCGCACTGAATTTTTAGCCCTGGCGCGTGATAAATAGCTTGGCAATAGAAAAATCTTGCCAGAAAAAACCTTTCCATGATGTGATTTCTCTGGCATCATACTGCGTGCCAGCTTTTTTGCTGCACGCTGTATGCTGTTATTTATACTATTAAAAAATATCGATATCAAAGAGACCCGCCATGAAACTTACCTCTGCCCTGTTTGCCGCTACGTTTTGCGTCTGCAGCCTCACGTTTTCTCCCGTTGTTGTGGCTGAAGATGCCGCTCATGCCGGCATTGCCTGGCAACAAGGCGATGTGGATGCCGCTTTTGCTTTGGCCAAAGCCTCGAACAAGCCTTTATTTTTGTATTGGGGGGCCGTTTGGTGCCCGCCGTGCAATCAAGTCAAGGCCACCATTTTCAATCGCCAAGACTTTATCGAACGCTCGCGCTTTTTCGTCCCGGTATTTATTGATGGCGATAGCCCCAGCGCGCAAAAATTGGGTACCCGTTTTAAAGTGAGCGGCTACCCGACCATGATTTTATTTAAACCGGACGGCACCGAAGTGACCCGTTTGCCGGGCGAAGTGGATGGCGCGCGATATTTGCAAGTATTGGAAATTGGCATGAATGCCGCGCACTCGGTGGCTGATAGCTTAAAGCGTGCCAGCGCGGGTGAAAAACTCACGCCTGATGAATGGCGTATTCTCAGCTATTATGCCTGGGATGGTGGCGAGCAGCAATTGGTCGGCAAAGATGAGGTTGCGGCCACCTTGCAAAAGCTGGCCAAGGTGTGCCCGGTGCCCGAGATTGCCTTGCGTTTGCAACTGAAAGCGTGGGCTGCGATGAGTGAGCAAAAGCCCGAGCAACGCCCTCAGCTTGATCGTGCTGCGGCCCTGGAGCGCTTGCATAAGGTGTTGGCGGATGCGCGCCAAACCCGTGACAATATGGATGTGCTTACCTATGGTGCCAGCGGCCTGGCCGAATTACTCGCCTCCGGCCCGGAGCAGCAAAAATTAATCGCGGCCTTTGATGCGGCATTCGTCACGCTGATGAAAGACCCGACCATTTCCAAGCCTGACCGGGTCGCGTTGATCAGTTCACAAATCAGCCTGGCGCGGGTGGCCATACCCAAAGGTGCGCTGCCGGCCGAGCTGGTGCAAGCGGTGCAGCAACGTGTGGCGGAGTTGGATCAGAGCACCAGTAATTTATATGAACGCCAGGCCGTCATTTCCGATGCGGCGCACGCCTTAACCGATGTTGGCTTGATCGACCAGTCCGACGCCATGCTCAAAGCCGAACTGAAGCGCTCGCAAGCGCCGTATTACTATATGCTGACCTTAGCTTCCAACGCCAAGGCGCGCAATGATAAAAGCGGGGCATTAAATTGGTATGAACAAGCTTATCAGGCCGCCAAAGGTCCGGCCACCCGCTTGCAATGGGGCGCGTCCTATTTAACCAATTTGCTGGATTTGGCACCGCAGGATGAAGAGCGTATCGCCAAAGCGGCGCAAGGCGTCTTGAGTGAATTGGCGGCCACGCGCGATGCGTTTTACACCCGTAATCGTGGTTCCCTGGGAAAAATTGGTAAAAAACTGACCACCTGGAATGCCGATGGCAAGCATCAACAAGTGTTTGGTAAAGTGCAAAGCCAGTTGAGTGATATTTGTGCCAAGACACCCGAAACCGATGGCCAGCGTAGCGCTTGCGAATCAATTTTGGGCAAAGCCAAATCATCTTGAGGCAAAAGCGGCGTTGATGGTGATGCGCTCACGAGGTGGTTTCATCGGCCCCGGTAGCGCTTCATGCCGTGAAATCGGCATTTCGTCGTATTCATGATGCGCCTGCCGGACTGGTGCGATACAGTGAGCTCATACGTTGTCTCCCAACGTACGTCTTTCCCTGCTTTCAAGCCAGCGCCTTTGCTGGCTTTTTTTTTGATTTTGCAACACAGCGTAGTTTGCCGTACTTTTAGAAATTGGATTAAAAATGAAATCTTGCCTGACGATGGTATTTTCAGTGGTATGCAGTGTCGGATTAGTTAGTATGGCCAGCGATAGCCTGGCCAATGAAGTGGTTAAACCGAATATCGAATTTCGCCAACTGGGCAACCAATTTTTGCAAGCCCTGTGGCATGCTGATAAAGATTTCAGTCTGGCCGCCGGACGCTATGACACGGCCGGGCAATTACCGATTCCCGATGCCGCCAGTCGCGAGCGCCAGCGCAAATTTGCCGGGCAATGGTTAGTCAAAGTGGAAGCGTATCAGGTGGAGCAGCTCAGCCCCTTGCAAGCGACCGATTGGGTTTTGCTGAAAAATTATTTGCAAGGCCAAAGCTGGTATCTGGACAGTTTGCGCCAATACGAATGGGACCCTTCGCAATACAATATTGCCGGGCCAATTGATCAAATTCTAAACACCCATTACGGCCC
>CAMBDR010000018.1 GCA_945864765.1 Janthinobacterium lividum
CTTGAGCGCTTGCGCCAGCATATTGAAATCGATGTCGATAACCGCTCGGTGGTGGTGGATGCCGGTGTCAGCTTGCAAGAGTTGAATGACGCTTTGGCTGTGCACGGCTTATTCTTCCCGATTGATGTGGGGGCCAATCCCTCCATCGGTGGCATGATCGCGGCCAATACCGGTGGTGCGCGCTTGATTAAATATGGCGATGTGCGCCACAATCTGCTGGGTTTGCGCGCGGTTTTGCTTGATCCGCCGGGGCAAGAACTGGATTTGCTGTTGGCTTTGCGCAAAAACAATACCGGGCCGGATTTGAAACAATTGTTTGTCGGCAGTAGCGGCGCTTACGGCATCATCACAAGGGCGGTGTTGCAGGTACACCGCTTGCCGCAACAAACTGCCACCGCACTGGTGGTGCCGCGTGATCAGGCGGCGGTGCTGCAATTGTTGCAGGTATTGGAGCGCGATTGCAGTGAATTTTTAAGCGCCTTTGAAGGCATCTCCGGTGCTGCCATGGGCGCGGTGCTGCGCCATGTGCCGGATATGACCAACCCGTTTGCGCCGGAACCGGTGCCCGATTACGCGGTGTTGATTGAGCTAAGTTGCGCCGCCAGTGTGGAAGTGAGCGGTATCGATCTGGATGCGATGTTGATGCGTTGCCTGGAAGCCTTGTATGGCGATGTGATTGAAAACGCCGTGGTCGGCCGGGGCAAGGATTTGTGGCGGATTCGGCATGGTATCAGCGAAGCCTTGCGCCATGAAGGCAAAATGATTGCCTTTGATATTTCGATGCCGCGTTCTGGCCTGGTCGGGTTTCGAGCCGATGCGCTGGCGCTGATGGCCGAGCGCTTCCCCTGGATCAAGGTCATGGATTTTGGTCATTGGGCCGATGGTGGTTGTCACTTTAATATGATTTGGCCGCACGATGCCAAGGTGAGCTACGATGCTGATACGGTGCAAGCAATCAGAACCCTGATTTATGATTTGGTGGTGCAGCAATACAACGGTAGTTTCAGCGCGGAACACGGCATCGGGCCGTATAACCTGGCGTATTATCAGCGCTACACCTCCATTGCCGCGCAACAGTTGGCTGGACGCATACAAACCGTGCTTGATCCGCAACGCTTGCTCGGCTTGACTTGGTTTGGCGTGGCGTAAGCGTTGCCCAGAAGCGGATTTTCAGTGCTAAACTTCCTGTGCGAATCAGCTCATACGACATCCATTCGCTGCAAGTCGTAGAACATTACTTTTTTGAGGGCGCACTATGAATAATTCTATATTTGGCAAAGACACGCCGATGGGCTGTCCTGACATTAATGATAGAGCGGGGATCTTTGTTCCTGCGGCAGGACGTGAAAAGGACATGCCCCCCACTATTAAAAACGGTGCCGGCATCGCCGGTTATGGCAATAACGATGGCACTTTATCAATTTATTTTGAGAGCAATCGGTTTGGCGAGGACAAATTGCAAACCTGGGTCAGTAAAGTACGCATGTCCTACGACCGGATGGTGAACCATTCGCCGACCACATCCCATATGACGATGGTGCCGGATATGCTCGAACAAGTGGGGCTGATTGATGGCTCCGGCATCCAGATTACCAAACCTGAGAGCTTGAAGCGGTGGTTGACTTTTTGCAATGCCATGGCTTCTGCCCCTGAAAAAGATGCTTTTTCGTGGCCGCGTTAAGCTAAAATCCGCCATCAAATTCAAAGCCCGCATCAAGCGCAAATGCCTGATGCGGGCTTTTTAACCAGCGTGCTTACTAATTACTGCAACCACATACCGAGGTTTTGCCGGGCACGGTGGTGGTCCAGTTGCCATTCCACTTCAACCCTTTGGTGCTGCATACGCTGGGGCAGATTTGCTGCGCATTGGCGTTGGAGTTGATCGGGCCGGCATCGTAATTGCCATTCGGGTAGACTTTGCCATCTTTGCTGAGCACAATCTGGAATGATTTGACAGCGCTGGCGGGGCTGGTGCCAGCGCTGTTGGATGCCTGCACGCTCCAACTGTGGGTAACATTGGCCTGCAAGGCACTCGCAGGTTTGACTGCACAGGTGCCCGTGCCAGCGCCGCAACCTAAACTGGCCGCACTCAATTTGACCGACATCGAGGTCGAAGGCGAAGACAGTTTCAGGGTGTAATCGGTCGCGCCACTGGATGCATTCCAACTGAAGGTTGGCGTCGTCGTTGTTACCTTGCCCGCTGGCGCAATCAGTTGTGAGGGGGCTAATGGAATCGGTGTACTCAGTGTAATCGTGGTTTTGGCCACTTCGCCTTTGCCTCCCGCATTCACGCCAACCACAGAATACGTGGTGGTGGTGACAGGTTTGACCGTGCCGCTTGCGGCATTGGCGGCAAAGTTGTTGTTGGTCCATTGATAGGACGTTGCTGCGGGAATACATTTGGCGGTCAGGGTGGCACTTCCTCCCGTTTTAATGCTGTTGCTGGAAGCGGTCAGGCTGCAGCTTGGTGGTGCTGGCAAGACCACGGTAACCGTCGCGCTGGCAATATTGCCGGTGCCGATGCTGTTGCTGCCACTTACGGTGTAGGTGGTGGTGGCGGTGGGGGTAATACTGCCACTGGCGGCAGTGGCGGCAAAGCTGGTGTGGCCCCATGTGTACGATGTGGCTGCAGGGGTGCAGCTTGCGGTGAGTTTGACGGCTGTGCCGGGCACGACCGAAGTGCTTGACGCCTTAAGGGTGCATGTGGGTGGTGGGGTGGTGGCTACCGCTATCGTAACACTTGCCAGCGTGCCAGTGCCTGCAGCGTTTGTGCCTTTCACCGAATACGTGGTGGTTTTGGTGGGGCTAACCTTGCCGCTGGCAGCATTGGTGGTAAAACCGGTATTGGTCCAGGTGTAGCTGGTGGCTTGTGGGCTGCAACTGGCGGTGAGGGTGGCTGATGCGCCGGCTTTCAGTTCGGTGGTAGACGAAGTCAAGGCGCAGCTTGGCAGCGGTTGGCTGCTGCCGGCCTGGGTAACGGTAAAGGTTTGATCTGCCACTTTAATGGTGCCGATACGGGTTTGCGCGGTGGTGTTGGCGGCCATATCATAACTGATTTTGCCGTTGCCGCTGCCACTGGCACCGCCGGTAATGGTCAACCAGCTTGCCGAACTGGTAGCAGTCCAGGGGCAAGTCGTACCGGTTGCGGTGACGCTCAGGGCAACCGAGCCTGAAGATGTGGTGGCGGCAGCGGTTTGACCCGATTGCGCCAGCGCATATAAACACACACCGCCGCTTGAGCTGGCACTGCCGTAGGCCAGCACTTCCTGGCCAAATTCCATCGGGCTGCCGGAGCCGTTGATCTGGTCATAGCCAACCCGGAAATAACCATTGTCACCCCAGCCTGTGCCCCAACTGTTTTTTACAATCAAGGCTTTTGCTGCATCATCCCAGCCCACCAGCGTAACCGCATGCCGACCTTGCATGGTGGCACCCTTGGTCACGCTATAGACCCCGGATTTGTAAGCGAAAAAATCGTTATACACATTAAACGTAATCGGCAACGGGCCGCTGTTATAGAGCGCATTTTTGATCATGTCAATCGTGAGCTTGGCACTGGTCCTACTGTATTTGCTATACACATATTGCCAATTGCTGATTTTGAATGCATTGGTTTGCCAACCCGCCTGGGCGCTGCTGCAGGCGGTGTCGCTGCCAGTGTAAGGGAAAGTGGTTTCTGCGCCTTCGCCAGTTTTTTGCAGATAATCAGCAACCCGATTGACTTGACCGCCATTGCATGAACCGGCACCACTGCACGAGACCAGGGTTTGCTCGGCCAAGTTTAAGTTGACATCGGGCGTATTCATCGAAATCAAGGCTTTCGACTCCATCGCAGCGGTGGACGAAAACGCCCAGCAACTGCCGCAACTGCCCTGATTTTTAATTGCAGTCACATAACTGTGGCCGTTAACATTGCGCCAGTCAAACGCGGCAGGCGGTGTGCTGCCACCCGTAATGGCAGCAGGGTAAGTAACCGCGCCAGGGCCAGTCGCAGCATATTCCCGATGAATGGAACGCGGAATGGCGACCCCCAAACGCATGGCACGTTCTTCTGGCGACATCACCGTCATGGAAGTGGTGGCAGCCACCCATTGTGCTTCACCCTTGCTGCGGGCAATGGCGCGCTGAACTTGCACCACCTCCGGATGGTCGGCGCTTTGCACGGCAAAAGCGGCAGGGCCACCAAGACCGATTAAAGTGACAGCGAGCAACGATGCGCTCAGCTTGTTGCGGGATGCAGTGAATCGGCTCATCTTGAACTCCCTGTGATGTTTTGCTTATTCTATGCTGGTATTGAGGCTTGCGCCAGCGAATGTTTTCTTGTGGATACTTTCCGTGCGGCAATCAATATTTCCAGGTTGAAACAAGCATAAGTCATGCCACAGGGAAACATTGAGATGGCGGCCTGAATACTGACATTATTTGTCAGACTTGGGCAAATGTGGCAATACAGCATGACGTTTTTTGTCAGTTTAATTGTGCAAGGACTTTTGGAGTGACTATTTTTGTCTGTAATCTGCTCGAATTGCCGGATTCAGCGGATTCAGGACAGGGACGTTCATCCACTTTGAAATGGATGCCTTAGAATGGATGACTTGGCATGGTTTTGGAATGGTTCTCTTATTTGGTACGATGCTTTTCAGACTTTTACGGGAGAGGTAATAATGACATCAAAAACGTGCGTGTTTACAACATGCGATTTGTGCGACGCCAACGAAGACAAGTTAGATGACGGGAGTTTGCAGGTGCTGCCGCCCAGGTTCCAGCATTTTGGCAAGCTGAATCAATTTTCGGGCCTCGCCTTGACCATCAAAGCGTTTGAAGACAATGTATTGGTGCGTTCCACCCTGGAAACGCCAGGTCAGGGGCGGGTCATGGTGATTGATGGCGGCGGCAGTTTGCGTTGTGCGCTAGTGGGTGGCTTGCTCGGTGAATTGGCGCAAAAAAATGCTTGGGCCGGAATTATTGTGGATGGTTGTGTGCGTGATACCGAAGAATTGAATCAGTGTGAGGTGGGTATTTGCGCATTGGCCAGCCATCCGCAAAAGAGTAAGAAAAAAGGTGCGGGCGAAGTCGGTGGCAAGGTGCGCATTGCAGGGGTACTGGTGCGCACAGGGGATTGGGTTTATGTTGATCCGGATGGCATCTTAATATCAAGTCAAGCTTTGGTTTGATCGGATCAGGGCTGATTCAGGGTGGACATGACTGCTTGTGCCCAGGTTAATTGAATGGCAATTTCATTCATTCCACCACACCTGAACACCATTTACTTCGCGAAAGAATATGTTTTTGCTGCGCACAATTAATTTCGATGAAGCATTCGCCAACACCGGGTAAAGAAAGCGTCAAAATCCGTGCCATCGCGCAGGGCTGTTGTTATTATGTATGTGGCAGTGCAAAAAAAAGCGTTAAATTTTGAGGAAGTCCTCCAAAGAGAAGAGAATTTCCCATCTGGCGCAAGCAGCATTTCATATCGTGAAATTTTCTGTGTCGAAATACGTTAAAATTTCTCACAGGAAGAAATTTCGTTTCATAATGTAGAACGTAAGTTTTAAGGTGTTGATTTTGAATGAGTTTTTTTTAGTCCTATGTCTTATATAAGACATTTGTTTTGCCAAGAAAAACGCGTTATGATGTCCCCACCTGAAAGCCTTTTTTAACTTTGTATGTCGATAGGAGAGAATGATGTCATCTCGTGAAGAGCAAGTTCAAGCACTGCAACATGACTGGGATACCAATCCACGTTGGAAGGGTGTAAAGCGTACTTATTCGGCGGCCGATGTGGTGCGTTTGCGCGGTTCCTTGCAAGCGGAGCACACCCTGGCCAAGCGCGGCGCGGAAAAATTATGGCATTTGGTGAATACTGAGCCATTTGTCAATGCACTCGGTGCTTTGACAGGCAATCAGGCGATGCAGCAAGTCAAAGCAGGCTTGAAAGCCATCTATCTTTCTGGCTGGCAAGTGGCGGGTGACGCCAATCTGGCTGGCGAAATGTATCCTGATCAATCTTTGTATCCAGCTAATTCTGTGCCGGCTGTGGTGCGCCGCATTAACAACACTTTCTCGCGCGCTGATCAAATTCAGTGGGCTGAAGGTAAAAACGATATCGACTTTTTCGCCCCTATCGTGGCGGATGCCGAAGCCGGTTTCGGTGGCGTGTTAAATGCTCACGAATTAATGAAGTCCATGATTGAAGCGGGCGCTGCTGGCGTTCACTTTGAAGATCAATTGGCATCGGTTAAAAAATGCGGCCATATGGGCGGTAAAGTTTTGGTGCCAACGCGCGAAGCGGTCGAAAAACTGTCTGCCGCACGTTTGGCTGCCGATATTATGGGCACTTCGACTCTGGTGATTGCCCGTACCGATGCAGAAGCGGCCGATTTGTTGACTTCCGATGTGGATGACAACGACAAGTCATTTTGCACTGGCGAGCGTACTGTGGAAGGTTTTTATAAAACCCGCCCCGGCATCGAACAAGCCATTTCGCGCGCTTTGGCGTATGCACCGTTTGCTGATTTGGTATGGTGTGAAACTGGCAAGCCTGATCTCGAATTCGCCAAGAAATTTGCCGAAGCGGTTCACGCCAAGTTCCCGGATCAATTGTTATCCTATAACTGCTCGCCTTCGTTTAACTGGAAAAAGAATCTGGACGATGCCACCATCGCCAAATTCCAGCGTGAACTGGGTGCGATGGGTTATAAATTCCAATTCATCACCTTGGCCGGTTTCCATGCGCTCAATTACAGTATGTTTAACCTGGCACATGGTTATGCCCGTCGTCAAATGTCCGCGTTTGTGGAATTGCAAGAAGCCGAATTTGCTGCCGCTGACCGTGGCTTTACCGCAGTGCGCCATCAGCGTGAAGTCGGTACTGGTTATTTCGATGCCGTTACCCAAACCATTCAACAAGGTCAAAGCTCCACCACGGCCTTGCATGGTTCGACCGAAGATGAGCAATTTGAACCGCATTAATTTACTACATCACTTGCCACATTAATTTCTGTAGCAAGTAAAAATCAAGTCAAAAAAGCCGCATTTCGATGCGGCTTTTTTTATTCTGCGATGTTTCTTTTGGGAAAGTAGCGCTTTTCATTGCGATTACCAATATAATGTGAGGGAATTTCTTGATTCAACTGACTTCTTAGAAAAATCCCCTATGTTTAGTTATCGCCATGCTTTTCATGCAGGTAATCACGCAGATGTGTTAAAACATCTGGTGAGTATGCATATTTTGAATTATCTCAATCAAAAACCGGGCCCATATCAATATGTTGACACCCATGCCGGTGCTGGTGCGTATGAATTGGATGGGCGTTTCGCCACAAAAAGCGGGGAAGCAGAAACCGGCATTAATCGACTCTGGACCCGCACCGACCTGCCGCCTGCTGTGGCGGAATACGTTGCCTTGGTGCGCCAGTTAAACCCCAACGGCAAGTTGCGCTTTTACCCCGGTTCCCCTTATATTGCCGATTATTTGGCGCGTGAAGAGGATAAATTGCGCCTGTTTGAAATGCACCCAAGCGACAGCCGCTTGCTGATTGAGAATTTCGCCAAGGATAATGGCAGCGGGCGTGGGCGCGGACGGCGCGTGATGGTGCAAGTGAGTGATGGCTTTGCCGGCTTGAAGGCCTTGTTGCCGCCGGTGTCACGGCGCGGCTATGTCTTGATGGACCCACCGTATGAAGATAAAAACGACTATCGCTACGTCAAAGATGCGATGTCGGATGCCTTGAAGCGTTTTTCCACGGGCACTTATGCGGTGTGGTATCCGATTTTGAATCGCAATGAGTCGCGCCAATTGGCAGAACGCCTGAAAAAATTGCCCTGTCAATCATGGTTGAATGTCACCTTGACCATTGGTGCACCGAATCCGGATGGCTTTGGTTTGCACAGCAGCGGCATGTTTGTGATCAATCCACCTTGGACTTTGGAAGCCTTATTGAAAGGCTCAATGCCGTATCTGGTCGCGGTATTGGGGCGTGATGCGGCGGCAGGCTATACGCTGGAGAGTGAAGAGGCGCTGCCATCGAAGCTGCGTGCCGGATCATGACTGGCGTGTGAAATTTCATGCGGCGGGGCCGCAAATTAGCGTTACAATCGAGGCTAATAACCCCGGATTTATCGGATTGAATGATTGAGTATGGGATAACATTATGACAGAATCAAGCGCGAGCAATCAGCCATTCATCAAGGACTTTTTTCTTGGTCGGCAGCCGATTTTAAATCGCGAACAAGGTTTGTTTGCCTATGAACTTTTGTTTCGCAGTGCGCGCACGGGTGCCGTCACGGTGGAAGATGATTTATCGGCCACGGCAGCGGTGATTGCGCATGCCGCCGAATTGGGCATGGATCATGTGATCGGCGATAAACTGGGTTTTATCAATGTTGATGCCGCCGTCTTGCTGAGCGATTTTGTACAAGTCTTAAATCCCAAAAACGTGATTCTTGAAATTCTGGAAACCGTGCAAGCCAGCCCCGAATTGTTGGCGCGGCTTGGGCAGCTTAAAGAATTGGGTTACCGCTTTGCGCTGGATGATGTGGTGCATAACACCCACGACGTAGAAAAATTTTTGCCTTACGTTGAATTTGTCAAGATAGACATCATGAATATGTCTGCCGAGCAATTGTCGATTTTGAGTCGGCGCTTTCAATTGGAAAAGAAGAAGCTGCTGGCCGAGAAGGTGGAAACGCACGAAGAGTTTTCTCAATGCGTTGCGCTGGGCTTTGATTATTTCCAGGGCTATTATTTTGCCAAACCCGTGGTGTTGAGCGGTAAGAAAATAGCCTCATCTGAAATGGCGATTTTGCAATTGATGGCGCTGATTAATTCCGATGCCGATAGCGTGGTGCTGGAGCGTAATATCAAGCAAGATGCGGCGCTGAGTTTGAACTTGTTGCGTTTGGTGAATACGCCCGCTGCGGGTGCCAAGAGTCGGATCGATACCTTGGGCCAAGGACTGGCTATTTTGGGTCGCCGCCATTTGTTGCGTTGGTTGCAGGTGTTGTTATACGCCAAACCAGGGCGTAATGCCTCATTTCAAAATCCTTTGTTGCTGATGGCCACCACGCGTGGCAAATTGCTCGAATTGATGGCGCAAAAAGTGCGTCCGGGCCAGCGCAATATGGCCGATATTGCCTTTACCGTGGGCATTATGTCACTCATGGATGTGTTGTTTCAAATGCCGATGGAAGAGATTTTAACCAAGGTCACGGTGGCAGATGAAGTTGCCGAAGCCTTGTTGGCACGCAAAGGCTGGTATGGCGCGATGTTGAAATTGGCTGAATACAATGAACACGTCGATACCGCCTTGCCTTTGCTCTTGCCCAGCTTGAATCAATTGCAATTGTCCGTCGAAGACTGGTATCAATTGCAATTGGAGGCCTTTGACTGGGTGGCGCAAATTGGTTAGATTTTGTTAGCTTGCCAGCAGTAAAAACACAGTCGGCTTTTTGTGGAAATTGGGTTGGCCATGCGCGGCCAATTGTTTTTTCCACTGCGCTACGCTACGGCTTTGCAGGCTTTCGCTGGAAAGACTCAAATCGGTTGCGACGCAAATCAGGGTATCGGCATGGCAGGCACTGAGCATGGCGTCGAGCATGGCGGCATTGCGATAAGGCGTTTCAATGAAGAGCTGGGTTTGTTGTTCTTGCCGTGAGCGTGCCTCCAATTCTTTCAGGCGTTTCAAGCGCAGGGCGGCATCGGTAGGCAAGTAGCCGTTAAAGGCAAAACTTTGCCCATTCAAGCCGCTGCCCATCAAGGCCAATAACAAAGATGATGGGCCAACCAGAGGGCGCACGGGGATATTCTTTTGATGTGCCAGGCGCACCAGATTGGCACCGGGGTCGGCTACCGCAGGCACACCTGCTTCCGAAATTAAACCCGCATCCTGGCCCTGTAACAGCGCTTGCAAAAGGCTTGGAAGCGCGCTGGCGGGGGTGTTGATATTTAATTCTTCAATCCGGATTTCCTGCAAAGGCTTGGCGAGCGCTTGGTTGCTCGCCAATAGCTTAAGGAAAGCGCGCGTGCTTTTGGCATTTTCTGCAATGAAATAATCCAGATTGGCAGTCAGTGCTTGCACTTGCTGTGGAATGATGTGGTTGAGCGCGTTATTGGTGCCGGCGCTGGCGTTGGTGTCGATGCCCAGTGTGTTGGGAATCAGGTAAAGTGTGCCGATCATATTGAAGAGCCTTGGAAAAAAGTGACGCCGGCGCGGCGTAACATGCTTGTCAGGGAGATCAATGGCAAACCAGTCAGCGCAGTTGGATCGCTTGATTCGATTTTTTCCAGCAAGGCGATGCCTAAACCTTCATTTTTGGCGCTGCCAGCACAATCGTAAGGTTGCTCTATGCGCAAGTAGGCGTCCAATTCGGCATTCGGCAAATCACGAAACAGCACTTGTACCGTCACCACGTCGATTTGCAGGTCTACATGATTGTGGCGCGTATCCAACAAACACAGCGCGCTATGGAAGGCGACCTGCTGACCGCGCATTGCTTGCAATTGCGCCAGGGCGTTGGCGTGGTTGCCTGGTTTGCCGATGGGCTTGCCGTGCAGGCAAGCGACTTGATCGGAGCCAATCACCAGTGCGCCGGGGTGCTGTTTGGCAACGCTTTCTGCTTTGGCCTGGGCCAGGCGCAATGCGCTATCGAGCGGTTTTTCGCCTGCCAGCGCACTTTCGTCGAGTTCGGGGGCGATGGCGCGAAAGGCCAGGCCCAAGCGTGCCAGCAAGGCTTGCCGATAGGGGGAGCCGGAGGCTAAAATTAAAGGCGGCGCTGGAATTATCATAAAAAAGTTTAAGAAGGCTTTGACTTATCGGGGGCAATCCTGTTATTATCGCAGGTTTTCTGGATACGCAGAGCATATGAACGCTTATGTACTCGACGCCTTTGAGTTTTGTCGGCAAAACCAAGTGCGTGAAGAAACGGTTGCGGTTGCTGAGTTGAGCCGTGTGGCTGAAGATTGTGCTGACGATAGTGGCGAAGTGCGCTGGTCCTTGCAGGGCGGCACCCATGTGAATGGTTATCCGCAATGGAAGGTGCAGGTTCAGGCGACCTTGCAATTGATGTGCCAGCGTTGTTTGACGCCGTTTGCTTATCAAATCAATTCCCACACCACGCTGATTTTGGCGCGTGATGATGAAAAAGCGGATGAAATGGAAGTGGCGCTTGATGATGAATCGCTGGATGTGATTGTTGCGAGTCGCGCTTTTAATATTCTGGAAATGATCGAAGATGAAGTATTGCTGGCCATGCCCTTGGCTCCTCGGCACCAGCAATGCACTGATGGCGCTACGCCCGGGTTGGTCGATGCTGAATCAGATGAAGCAGAATTGCCGTTTTCTGGCCTCAAGGGCTTGAAGCAATAAATAAAGAAACACAAGGAATCAGCGCGCTGAACGGATGGCATATACCTTTGTGGTGGGTGTCGGATGCATTGCAGGGCTGGGTATGTTACAATTTCGGAACTTATGTATTAGGAGTTATCATGGCTGTTCAACAAAACAAGAAGTCCCCTTCCAAGCGCGGCATGCATCGTTCGCATGATTTTCTGGTGACCCCGCAATTGGGCATCGAACCTACCACGGGTGAAACGCATATGCGCCATCATATTAGCCCTAACGGCTACTATCGCGGTCGCAAGGTATTGAAGACCAAGAACGACGAGTAATAAGGCAAATTGGATTGAGATACCAGCAATTAAAAGCGGCACGACGAATTGACGTTGCGCCGCTTTTTGTTGCACGTTTGTTTTAGGCTTGCGGCGACCGATACTCAATGACCATAAAAATTTCTATTGACTGCATGGGGGGCGATCATGGGCCTTCTGTGACAGTGCCCGCTGCGCTTTCCTTTCTCGCTCGCGAATCGGATGTCGAGCTGATTTTGGTCGGCTTGGAAGGTGTGTTGCGTGCTGAATTAAAAAAGCATAAGGCGCAGGATTTGCCACGCCTGACGATTGTTGATGCGACTGAAGTCGTGGAGATGGATGATTCTCTGGAAGTTGCATTGCGCCGCAAAAAAAACTCGTCGATGCGGGTTGCGATTCAATTGGTCAAGGATAAACGTGCCAACGCATGCGTTTCAGCAGGCAATACGGGCGCGTTGATGGCGATTTCACGTTATGTTCTGAAAACTTTGCCGGGCATTGATCGCCCCGCGATTTGTAGCATCTTACCAAATCAAAATGACGGGCCAACCTATATGCTCGATTTGGGTGCGAATGTGGATTGCGAACCACATCATTTGCATCAGTTTGCGATTATGGCTTCCGTACTGGTTACCGCGATGGAATCAAAACCCGAGCCGACGGTAGGTTTGTTGAATGTTGGCACAGAAGATATCAAGGGCAATGACCTGGTTAAGCGTACCGCTGAGTTGTTGCAACAAGACCATGAGCGAGGCATCTTGAATTTTTACGGCAACGTCGAAGGCAATGATATCTATAAAGGAACAACCGATATCGTGGTCTGTGACGGGTTTGTTGGCAATATTACCTTGAAGGCTTCAGAAGGTTTGGCGCGCATGTTTAAGAGTGTGCTGACCGCTGAATTCAAGCGCAGCCCGGTTACCATGCTCGGTGCGCTGGTCTCTTCAAGTGCGCTTAAGGCCATTGCGAATCGTTTGAATCCGTCACGTTATAATGGTGCGAGTTTATTGGGTTTGAAGGGTTTGGTGTTTAAGAGTCATGGGAGTGCGGATACCTATTCTTATGAATGGGCGATTAGCCGTGCTTTTGATGCGGCCAAATACAATGTGTTATCTCATATTTCTGAGACCATCGCGGAATTGATGCCTCAGTCGGGGCAGGATGGGACTCCTTCTGTTGAGCCTGTTGAACGGAAGAACTCATGAAACGGCATAGTAAAATTATTGGTACGGGTAGCTATTTGCCGCCACGTCGTGTGACGAATCACGAATTGGTTGCCCAATTGGCTGAAAATGGGATTGAAAGCTCTGATGAATGGATTGTTACGCGTAGTGGCATTGCGGCGCGCCACTATGCTGAATCCGGCGTGTTATCCAGTGATTTGGCGGTGAATGCGGCCCGCCAGGCATTGGAAATGGCTGGCTTGGAACCCAATCAAATCGATTTGATCATTGTTGCGACCTCTACTCCCGATTTCCTGGGCAGTTTCCCGAGTACGGCTTGTGTCGTGCAGCGTAAGTTGGGTATCACTAACGGCTGTGCAGCGTTTGATGTGCAAGCCGTGTGTAGCGGTTTTGTGTATGCCGTATCGGTGGCTGACAGTTTTATTAAATCGGGTGCTCACACCAATATTTTGGTGATTGGTGCCGAAACATTTTCCCAAATTCTTAATTTTGAAGATCGTACCACCTGTGTTTTATTTGGGGATGGTGCGGGGGCGGTGGTCTTGAGTGTATCGGATCAGCCTGGCATTCTGGCAACGAGATTGCATGCCGATGGACGATATGAACATGTGCTCAATGTTCAGGGTAAGGTAGTGAATGGTGCTTTGCTCGGCAACGCGTATCTGTATATGGATGGGCCAGCCGTGTTTAAGCTGGCTGTCAGCTCGCTTGAGAAAGTGGCTTATGAAGTGTTGGGTGCGGCAAATATGTTGCCATCCCAGCTTGATTGGCTGATTCCGCACCAAGCGAATATTCGAATCATGCACAGTATGACGCGCAAACTTGGTTTGTCGCTTGATAAAATGGTTGCAACCGTAGATCAACACGGTAATACTTCGGCAGCGTCGATTCCTTTGGCTTTGGATTTGGCGGTGCGGGATGGCAGGGTTCGCGTTGGGCAACATGTTTTGATGGAAGGCGTGGGTGGTGGCTTTACCTGGGGTGCTGTGTTGGCGCGGATGTAATCGGGAATATAGTATACCAATTACTCAAAGAATAAAAGTTGAATAGGAAAGAAAACATGACGAAATTTGCCTTTGTTTTTCCAGGTCAAGGTTCGCAAGATGTTGGTATGTTGGCTGGATTTTCTGAAAATGAAATTGTCCAGCAGACTTTGGGTGAAGCCTCCGACGTGCTTGGTTTTGATGTCGCGAAGTTGATTGCGGAGGGGCCGAAAGAGAGCCTCGATTTAACGGTTAACACTCAGCCACTCATGCTGACTGCTAACGTCGCAATTTATCGTGCATGGCGTGCAGCTGGCGGCGCAGCGCCGACTTGGGTAGCGGGGCACAGTTTGGGTGAATACTCGGCCTTGGTGGCAGCCGGGAGCTTGAGTTTTCGTGATGCTTTGCCTTTGGTGCGGTTTCGTGCGCAAGTGATGCAAGATGCCGTGCCGTTGGGGCAGGGGGGGATGGCGGTGGTGTTAGGTTTAAGTGCTGAGCAAGTACGTGCTGTGTGTGCTGCCACTTTGCAAGAATTGCCACATGATGTTGTGCAGGGTGTTAATTTCAATGCGCCCGAGCAAGTGGTTATTGCCGGACATACCCAGGCGGTAGAACGTGCATGTGTGCTGGCCATGGAACAGGGTGCCAGGCGCGCAATGAAGCTGCCAGTTTCTGCGCCATTTCATAGTTCCCTGTTGGAGCCTGCTTCGCGACATTTGCACGAGTATTTGCAAGGCGTGCCGATTTGTGTGCCTGAAATTGCGGTACTCAATAATGTGGATGTGATGATTCAAACAGAACCCGATGCAATTCGTGCAGCACTGGTGCGGCAGGCTTTTAACCCGGTGCGTTGGGTGGAGACGATTCAAAAGTTTGCGGTAGAAGGTGCGACCCATGTGATTGAATGTGGCCCTGGTAAAGTGTTGTCTGGATTGACCAAGCGGATTGAATCGAGCGTGATAGGTGGCGCAATTTTTGATCAAGCGTCTTTGGATAAAGTGTTGGCATTGCTGGCAGAGCAAACGAGATAGAATGGTAGGCTTAATATGAATCTGGTTAATCAAGTTGCATTGGTGACGGGTGCTTCGCGTGGCATCGGTCGGGCGATAGCAGAAGAATTGGTGCGTCAAGGTGCGCGCGTGGTTGGCACCGCCACAACTGAGGCGGGGGCCGCATTAATTTCGGACTATTTGACGGGTTTTGGCAGTCAGGTTGGCATGGGTGTGGTTTTAAACGTCAATGATCCGGCCGGATGTGCTGCTGTGGTTGAGCAAGTGCAAAAAACTTATGGCATGTTGTCGATTTTAGTGAATAATGCAGGTATTACCCAAGATCAATTGGCCTTGCGCATGACGAACGAAGAATGGGATAATGTGATCTCGACCAATTTGAGTTCGGTTGGCCGTCTGTCGCGCGCGGTGTTGCGCGGCATGGTCAAGGCGCGCTACGGACGTATCGTGAATATCACGTCGGTGGTGGCATCGTCAGGGAATCCCGGGCAAATGAATTACGCGGCTGCCAAAGCGGGTGTAGAAGGCATGAGCCGTGCCTTGGCACGTGAAATTGGTAGTCGGAATATTACCGTTAATTGTATCGCCCCGGGCTTTATTGATACCGATATGACCCGGGCTTTAAGTGAAGAACAAATCAAGAGCCTGACCCAGCAGATTCCAATGGCGCGCCTGGGTCAGCCGCAAGATGTAGCGCATGCTTGTGCGTTTGTTGCGTCGCCACAAGCGGCGTATATTACTGGTGTTACCCTGCATGTCAATGGTGGCATGTATATGTGTTGATATCATCCCAAAATCTGCTAAGATTTACTTATTTTGGACTGTAATTGATCAAAATAAAAGTTTGAAATGCATTTTCAATGCGCAAACCTGATAAAATGCGCGCACTTTCCGTAATACATTCATAAATTGGAGCCAAAAAATGTCCACAATCGAAAACCGTGTTAAAAAAATCGTTGCAGAACAACTGGGCGTCGCTGAAGCCGATATCAAGAACGAATCGTCGTTCGTTGATGATTTGGGTGCTGACTCACTTGATACCGTTGAGCTGGTGATGGCCTTGGAAGACGAATTTGACATGGAAATTCCTGACGAAGACGCAGAGAAAATAACCAATGTGCAGCAAGCAATTGATTACGCTACTGCGCATGCCAAAGAATAAATCCATTTTGTTCGACTTCAGGAGAACCGCTTGATACGCTCACGCGAACGTCGTGTCGTTGTCACAGGATTAGGATGCGTGTCCCCGATAGGCAACACTGTTGCTCAATCGTGGGATGCGGCACTGGCAGGTAAATCCGGCATCGCACACATAACCAAATATGATTCATCACCTTTCTCCACGCATTTTGCCGGGGAGGTGAAGGATTTTCAGATCGAAGATTATATATCTGCCAAAAGCGCGCGCCATATGGCTGAGTTTATCCATTACGGTATGGCAGCAGGCATTCAGGCGCTGCGCGATAGCGGTTTGGAAGTCACGCCCGAGAATGCGGATCGAATTGGTGTCAATGTGGGTTCGGGTATTGGTGGCTTACCAATGATCGAAGAGATCCATGGCGAATACATCAAGCGTGGCCCGCGGCGCATTTCGCCATTTTTTGTTCCGGCTTCGATTATTAATATGGTGTCGGGCAATTTGTCGATTGAATTGGGCTTGCGTGGCCCGAATTTAGCCATGGTATCGGCTTGTTCGACAGGTTTGCATTGTATTGGTGCTTCGGCGCGTATGATTGCGTATGGCGATGCTGATGTGATGTTGGCAGGGGGCGCTGAAGGCACTGTCTCGCCACTGGGGATGGGTGGGTTTGCTTCGGCCAAGGCCTTATCCACTCGCAATGATGATCCTGCCACGGCATCAAGGCCGTGGGATAAGGATCGCGATGGTTTTGTTCTGGGCGAAGGTGCAGGCGTATTGGTGTTGGAGGAATATGAACAAGCCAAAGCCCGTGGTGCCCGGATTTATGCTGAAGTGATCGGCTTTGGTATGAGTGCTGATGCGTATCATATGACTTCGCCAATGGAAAATGGTGATGGCGCGTATCGGTGTATGATGGCCGCCATGAGTGATGCTGAAATCAATCCCGATCAGGTTGATTATGTCAATGCTCACGGCACTTCCACCCCATTAGGCGATTTGGCAGAAACGGTCGGTATCAAACGTGCGCTGGGCGATCATGCCTACAAAACATTGATTAGCTCAACCAAATCCATGACCGGGCATCTGTTGGGCGGTGCGGGGGGCTTGGAATCGTTATTTACCGTGTTGGCACTGTATCATCAGGTGTCGCCGCCAACCACCAACATCATCACTCAAGACCCCGCTTGTGATTTGGATTATTGCGCCAATACGGCGCGCAATTTGAAAATGAATATTGCGGTCAAAAATTCGTTTGGCTTTGGCGGCACCAATGGGACGCTGATATTTCGCAAGATGTAATTGAGCGCCAGCGAGTAATATCGGACTTCTATTATGATGCGCCTGCCTCGAATTTTGAGGCAGGCGTATTTTTTTAGGGGG
>CAMBDR010000019.1 GCA_945864765.1 Janthinobacterium lividum
GCCGCTTCGCCGCCAAACAGTTTGGTGGCACCTTCAATGCCAGTATTCTGGATATTCTGGAACACAGCGCCACCGGGCGCATCATTGAATTTGATCCGGCTACCAACCAGGCGCGGGTGGTGATGAGCGATTTGTCCTTTGCCAACGGGTTGGCCTTGTCCAGCGATGAGCGCAGCCTGTTTGTGGTGGAAACCGGCGAATACCGGGTATGGAAAATCGATATCCAGACCCAAAACCTGAGCGCCAAATCGAGTGCGGCAACACAAAACCTGCTGTTGGCGAATTTGCCCGGTTACCCGGATAATCTGATGCGTGGGCGCGATGGGCGCATCTGGCTGGGCTTTACCAAACCGCGCGGCGCAGCGATTGACAATATGGCGCAAAAGCCATGGCTAAGAAAAGTCACCTTGCGCTTGCCCAAGTCTTTATGGCCCGTGCCCAAAGCGTATGGCCATGTAATCGCGTTTCAGGAAGACGGCAAAGTGGTGCGTGACCTGCAAGACCCAAGCGGGGTCTATCCTGAAACCACCAGCGTGCTGGAAACGCAAGACAGGTTGTATATCCAGAGCTTGCATGCGCATGCGATTGGTTGGCTACCGAATGGGGCGAATCTGGCCAAGGTATCTGATGCCAGCGCGCAGGTGAAAGACAAATAATGGCTGCTGCCAACGGCGGCCTGGTGCAAAGCGGGCCTATTCCAGCGGCGACGAATGCTGACGCAGTTTATCCTGCAAAAAGCGCCCGTTGGCCAGCAGTTTGTTGACATCGGCAGATAATAAATTGGCTTCCAGCTCATTCACATGTTCTTGCAGCATATGCAATTGATCGAGCAATAAATCTTGTGCGGTTTTATTGCCATCAATCGCCACCTGATTGGCATATTCCGGCGGCAGGCGCAAATAGGTATTGGCGGCGTCGGGCAGCAGGTGGGTCACGGTTTGCTTGAGCATGGCGCGGCTGGACGCTTCCACCAAGCCTTGCGCTTCCATTTCCTTCAGGCGTGGCATCAGCGCATCGACGGTGTTGATGATGTCTTCCAATACTTGCTGCGGCTGCGGCGGCAAGCGCGGTAGCAAGTCTTCACGCAATAGTTGCAGCGCTTCAGCCGTGTGCATTTGCTGCGGCAAGCGGGTGGCTTGCCGTCCAAACAAAAACGGCAAGCTTGCGCCCACATACGCGCCCAGCGCCAGCAGCCACCAGTTGGAACCAAGAAAATTGAGCAATTGCGCCACCACCACAATTATGGCGGCAATACTGCCAAACATATTGGCACGCGATTGCAAATAACGCTTGATCATGGTCGGTAACCTTATTGGAAGGTGCGAATGTCTTTCATCACCCGCGATAAATTCACCTTGCGCGCATCAAACACCCGGCCCCCGGTGCTATCTGCCAGTTCTTGCATTTCGGTTTGTTTGGCGTCGCCATACAAAATCGCAAATACTGGCACGCGCGGCTCGCCTTGTTTGGCGACAAATTCTTTAAACGCCACCAAGCCCATGCCATTGGTGTTTTGGCCATCGGTCAATAACACAATCGACACCGTGCGCTCACCCTTGGCCAGCACTGCTTGTGCGTCGGGGTAAACTTTGGCCACCGAGCTGAAAATTGCGGTGCCGCCATCGGGCAACAGTTGATTGACTTGCTGCCCAATGCGGTTGAGTACTTCGCGGTTCTTTTCGGCATCCTGGGTCAGATCATAAATCTGGTTTTCCAGGGTGTGGTCAGAAAAAGGCATGATTTCGATATGCTCGCGCGCGCGGAAGGTGGAAAAACGGCCCGAGCCAGCGCTATCGCGCGAAATCAAATCGTTGAGCGCATCCTTGGCCTGATTCATGCGCTCACCCTGCATCGAACCGGAGACATCAATCACAAAATACGAACTGGCCGGGCGCGAATAGCTATTCAAAAAGCCTTGCAAAATCGCATCCACCACTTTAATCGATGAAGGGAAGGGTAGTTCATTCACCACTTCGGTGCTGTCGGAGCCGCTGAGCGGCGTGCGGAAGGTGGAAGCGGCGATTTGCTTTTGGGTGGCATCGCTGCGAATATAATCGACCAGCTTGCGGTAAAACTCGCCCTGGGTCGAGTTGCCCAGCAACATCAAGGGGTAGTCGGCGGTGATGACGCCTTCTTTGGGGATGATGACGCTTAAGGGCGTGCCTTTGCTGGCCATGGTTTTGATCACGCTTTCGTAATTGATAATGCCATCCATGCGCGCTGACTTGGCCATAAACATGTCTGCCAGCGCACCGGAAGAGCCTGCCGTCATCGATTGGCCGGCAAATAACTCGCGCAGCTTGTTGGCCGGGATATCTTTTTCTTCCAGCGCATCGCCTTTGCCCGAGAGTTCGGTGGCCAAACCCACCAGCGCCACAAAGCCGGTGTTGGAGCCGGTCGGGTTGGTCATGGCGAAATGGAATCGGCCATTTTTCGATTCTTTCACCACATCCGACCAGCCGGTTTTACCCGATTCCCACCCGAGAGATTTAGCTACTTCGGGCTTGATGCCCAGCACCACGCGTGAGTACATGGTTTTTTCCGAGGCTTTGATCTGGCCCTTGACCAAGGGGATGAGTTGCAGATATTTGCCGTGCGAAATCCAGACCGCATCGTAATTGTGTTTTTCGGCCAGCTTGTCTACGGCATCGAGCGTGCCGGTGTACTCAAATGCCACATTCACATTTTGGCTTTTGCCGAAGGCGGTGACCAGATCGGCCACGTCTTTGAGTTCGGAACCGGCCAGGATGCGAAATTGGGGGGCGCTACTGCCCGCCGCTACGCCGCCATTGCCGGGGCTGCTATTGCTACCGGGTGGGCCGGGGTTGCCTTTGTCACAAGCGCTAAGGCTCGCCAGACCCAGCAGGATCAGCGAAAAAAAGCCCCAAAACCGCAAGGCACGCATAACAAGATTCGATTGATTCAATGTTTTCATAAGGCGGCTCAAAGTGAAAGAATGGGGGCGGCATCAACGGCAATTTTGCGCTCCTGGCTGATGCGCTGTTGTGCTTTTTCCAGCTCGGTACGCAGCATTTGGTTATTCAACTGCATACTGCCCAGCGCGTCAGATCGGTATTTCTCCATCTTGTCCATGGCAGAATAGGTTTGGTCAAACATGTTTTGCAGGGTTTTTACGCCAATCACCGGGTCGTTGGCAAACTTGGTGGTCAGCTCGACATGGGTATTGAGCGCCTGACCAGTCGCGGCGATCAGTTTTTCAATTTCTTGCTTGGAGCCGCTCAACATCTCTTGCGTGGCGATCTGGTTGCCGGTGGCGCGTGCCAGCGTCACCGCAATCGAGAGTGCGGCCATGCCCAGCGTCAGGATGCGGTCGCAGCCATTCATGGTTTCGCGCCCGGTTTTGCGTAGTTCACCCATCACCTGGTAGGCGTTGATACTGAGCGCCTGCGCCGCTTGCACATCGCCCAGGTTTTGCCGCACGTAGTACAGCACTTCTTGCTCAAACAGGCGCGCGCGGTCGGGGTCGGAGAGTTTCAACGCCTCAATATTGTCGGTCAGTTGGTTATCGACATTGCGAATGAAGTAAGCCATGCCCTCCAGTTTTTCCAGTGCGGTCCACAACTGTTGGCGCGCCACCGCCATTTCGGCCACGTCTTTGGCAATTTCATCTTTTGCTGAAAGAATCTGCCCTTGAATGGTTGCCAGTTGGCTTTCCGCCGCCTCGTAGGTGCGCAGGTAGCGGTTGAGCTTGTTGGCAAACGGGATCGGAATCCCCAGCACTTTGGTGGGTGTGAACAAATCACCCTGGGTGGCCGGGTTTAACTCATCAAACAGGGTGCGCATATTGGCGATGGCGTTATAGGCGGCACTGTCTTCTACGCCAACAAAATTGCCCTTGGTGAAGCGGTTGGTGAGGGTGGTGGCGTCGGAAATTTCTTTGCGCCCGAGTGAAAACGCGCCATCCAATTTTTGTTTGAAGGCGTCCGATGCCGGGTCGCCTTGCAGCAGGCTGCTGACATAGCTTTGTAATTGCGCATCGATCTTGGTTTGCATCTCGGCGGGCAGTTTCACCGCGCCCGCTACTTTGCTAACCGGTACGGCGGCGACTACGTCGGGGGGGCTGAGTACCAGGGGGCTGTCGTCGTTATTACTCATCTTGGTTACCTTTTATTTGCTTTCGATTTTGTTGATGATGCTCTGTGTCATTACATCCAGGATGGCGGGGCTGGGGGTTTCCGCCAGATTGATTAATTCCGGCGCATCCATGCCCAGGGTTTTGGTTTGTGCCGCAAATAGTGCGGGGTTATTGGTGCGAAAGCCATATTTGGCGGCAATTTTTTGGATTTCCGGATCATTGGCCAGCAATTCGCCCAGTTTTTTACCCGCCGGGGTTTTGCCCACCAACACATGTTTTAACATCAGCCCCGGTTGCGGGTAGAGCAAAATATGGGTGTCGCGGATTTTGCCATCGCGTTTGGCTTCAAAAAACTGGCTCTCGTACACCAACACCAAGGGCGCTTTGCCTATGCCTTGGCCGATATAATCTTCAAACGGCCCGGCCAAGGTGTTTTCCTGAAAGCCTTGGCGGGTAATGAGGGGGGTTAAGGTTTGCGCCAGCGCTTCGGCCTTGGCGGCGTTTTGTGGCACTTCATGGCCATTCAAAATATAGGCCAGCGTGGCGATGTATAAGCCGCCTGTCACACCCTGGCGCAGGTCGGGGGTATTGATCAAAAAGCTTTTGTTGACATTGAAGGCGGTATTGTCTAACAATTGGTTCCAGCGCGTGCCTTTCACCATCAGGGGCAAGGCTTTTTCGAGGTCGAAGTCGCCATGGGTGGGGCCACTCATTTTGGCCAAGCCATTTTTTTCAAACATCGGCATCAAACTGCGCCAACTGGCCAGTGCCAGCGGGGTGGAAAACACCGGGTAACTACTGCTGCCGGGCATGTTGCCGGCCCAATCGGCGGCGGCACCGGCACTGGCTGGCCAGGCGGCGTCGATTTCGCCGGCGCGTACTTTGTCCACTTCAAACGCGCCGGACTTGATTAATTCGAGGCGCATCCCTTGTTTATCCAGGATATTGCCCAGATCGGGGTCTTTTAAGAAGGCAAATTTGGCGCTGCCGGCAATGATTTTTACAAGCGGCGCGGTGGAGTTGGATGCCTTGGAAAAAGGGTTAGAAAGCGGGTTAGAAAGCGGGTTGGACGGGGACGTGATGCCTGCGTTGGAGCCAGTGCCGATCATACCGGAAAGGCTAACATGATTGCCGTGTTTTTCTTGATACGACTTATACCCGCCCGCTATCACCGCCAGAAAAACCAGTACCGAGAGCACGATGCCTAAATTCTTTTTCATTCATTCCTCTTGTCATTTTTATCTTGCCACCGATTTTACCGCTAAATCGCGCATATTTTATCGTCTTAAGTGAAACTACTTAATTTTATTGGAGGGCGCACACTCTTTTTGGATAAGTAATTCCGGGTATTGTTGAGCTAATTCCTGCCATGCCTCAAAACCACCCTGCAAGGGTAGTACATTGCTATAGCCCAATTTTTGCAATTTGCCCGCTGCCTGGATTGCGCCCGCATCCTGTGGGCAGGCGCAAAGGGTGACGATGGGGTAGTCTTCGGGTAAATCGCCCAGCGATGCGCTCAAGGCTTCGTATTTCGTGATATGCGCTTGTGGAATGGTGCCCGTGAGTTCAATCAGGGCCTGGTTGCGTAAATCAAGAATATGAAACGGGCGCACGCTGCTGCGCGCCGCCATCACTTGCGCTGCGCTAACCCGGCCCATGCGCGCCTGACGCAAGAAACGCCATTTTTTCCAATGCTTCCAGCCTATCCAGAGCGCAATCACAATCGCCAGCAAACCAGCGAGGCGCACCCCGTGCCGGGTCAAAATCTCCATGATTTGGCTAATTTGCTGGTGTAAAATTGCCCCTGCCAATAGTGCGGCACCCGCCCAAAGTGCCGCGCCCAAGCTGGAGGCTAGAAAAAATACCGAAGCGCGCATACCGATCACCCCGGCAATCGGTGGTGCCACCGTCGAAAAACCGGGGATGAATTTACCAAAAACCAGCGCCCATACCCCCCATTTGGCGAAACGGGCTTCGGTTTGCGTGACGCAAGAACCGGGATTGATCGACAGCTTGCAAAGTAAAGACAGTACCCGAAAGCCATACTTGCGCCCCGCCTGATACCAAATCCAGTCGGCAACCAGCGACGCCACTACTGCCGCCAATAATAAAACCATGAGTGCGTGGGCGTTGGGGCTTTTGCTGCCCGCCAATAACATGGTCGGCACGGCCGGTAAGGGCAGGCCGAGCTGCTGCAAAAAGACATTGATAAAAACGATGATGCCACTCTCGTGCTCGAATTGTCGCGCCAGCCAGGTACTATCCATAATCTTGTCCTTAATCGGGAAGGCAGATTTTAACCTGAATTGGGAATGGGTGATGGCGGGGCGTGAATTGGCCCGGAACAAGGTGCAGTGGGCGCTGTGGGTGTGGTGCGGGTGTGGTGGGAGTTGTGGGTGCAGGGGGAATTCGGGACAAAAAAATAGCCCACCGCAACGATGGGCTATGAACTGGCGCAAAACAGTGAAGCTGCGCGCCACGTGTGATCAGCGATAGCTTGCCAATTGCGCTTGCATGCGCGTGATTTGGCCAGCGGTAAAGGTATTCATGCAGGAATCATCGGTGTAATCCATAAAATTGTAAATTGGATCAGCACCCGCGTTACGGGTACAGGTATCGCGTCCGGCCGGGCAGCCAAAAGCAGCCGATTTTTCTTGCGGCGTGTCGCTAACCGAATCATTGGTGGAGGTGCAGCCGCCCTGGAAGGTATGGTACAAACCGACCCAATGGCCCACTTCATGAGTGGCGGTGTCACCCAGGTTGTATGGGGTAGCGGTGCCGCCGGGCATCGATTGGTGTAACATCACCACGCCATCCATCGAAGGGGCTCTGGTGTAATCGGATGGGAAAGTCGCCCAGCCGAGCAAACCACCGCCAATATTGGCCGTGTACAAATTCAGCGATTCTTTGCCACCTTTGCGCAAAGCCGCTTTCATTTGGGATTCTGCCGTCGTGCCGGGGGTGACCGTGAACCAAGTATTATTGGTGGTGCGATCAACACTGACCAGACTAAAGCTGATGCCGGCGCTGGCGAAAGCCGCATTCATGACCGAGATTTGATTGTTGATCATGGTGGTGGTCACGCTGCCGGTGGTGTCGGTGCTGCTTTGAATAACATGGAAATACACCGGGACGACACGTGAAGCCAAAGCGACGACCGGGTTTAAGGCCTTCAGTTTGGCGCTGAATTCGAGTTCATCCGCGTCAATTTTGTGCGCAATATGCGGGGTCGAGCAACGTCCACCACTGCTGATGAAGGCATCGTGGCTGGTGTATTCCACACCACGGAAAGTAAAGGGTTTATCTGCTTTGGCAGCCAGATCTTGCGCCATGGCAGGGGAAAAAGCACATGCGGTAGCAATTGCAGCAGCGGCGATCATTTTGAAACGTAACATATTGGTGTCTCCATCAAATTTCTAGTTTTAATTTATGGCATTGACTCATCGTATTGAACAAAAGAGTCTTTGCTTTTTCAATTATTTCCTTGCGGAAATGTCATTTTGGATGAGCAAATAAATAGTATCAGCGGAGTGATGTGATTAATTTGTTTATCTCGGGTAGCAGTATCAACCAGCTAAATCATTGCTGTCAAGAAGAAATTTTGCTTCAAAAACAGTAATATTTGTAGTCCAACAGGAAGGCTGCAAAAAAAGTTGTGCAAGCGATGTTACTTTTTTGTGTCAGGCAGCGTTTTGTACATGTCAAGTTAAGAATAATAGTTTATTTACAATAAATGTGTGGTAAAAAAGATTGATGGCTTGTGACAACGGATCAAGATGGGTCTCGATTGCCGTCTGACGGAGGGGGCATGATGCCTTATTTGGTCAATGTCGGTTGTTCCAGTTGCAGATTGGCCGACAAATATTGAAAAACCGTTGAAATGCGGCGCAGATGGCGTGATTCGGGCAGCATTAACAGCCATAACTCGGTCGCAAAGCGTTCCGCGACAAATTCAATATGGCGAAATTGGGTTTGACCTGATGCCAAAAACAAGGGCAGTGCACCCACCCCCAGGCCACAACGCACGGCGTCGGCGACGGCCACAATGGTGTTGACGCGCACGCTGGGGCGCGCGTTCGGGTAAGCTTGTTTGCGCCAGCGTACTGACGGATGCTCGGGCAGGGCATCGTCCACTGCAATCCAGTGCCAGTTGGCCGGATCAACCGGCAAGTCATAGCTGGCACCGCAGTAGAGTGCTGAATGAATGAGGCCGAAATTTTTGCCTACCAGATTCTCCGGCACATGATGGGTTGCGCGCAGCGCGAGATCAGCATCGCGTTTGGACAAACTCATTAATTCATTGCCGGTGTTGATCAGAAATGCCATTTTCGGATGCTGTCGCGCGAAAGGGCTCATTGCAGGCAGTAACAAGCCGCTGGCAAGGGCATCGGTGGTGGTAATGTGGATGGTGCCGGACACTTCTCCATCCGCGCCGCCAATCAGGGCGCGGGCGATATTAAGTTCCACCTCAATGCGCTCGGCATGGTGCGCCAATTGTAAGGCTAATTCGGTCGCCTGTATGCCGGAACGGCTGCGTTCAAACAGGTTTTGTCCCAGGCCTTTTTCGATTCTGCGCAAGGTGCGTGAAACGGTCGAATCGTCCAGGCCCAAACGCAGGCCTGCTTCAGCCAAGGTGCCCGTGCGGGTCAGGCATAAAATGAGATCGATTTCTGCCGCGCTGAGTTGGTACTGCGTTTTTGCATTCATACGATGCATCAATGCCTGTTTAGTGAAATTGCTGCACATGATAAGCTAAGGTCATTAAATATGCAACAAGACGTTGATTGTACAAGACCAACCAAAAGCCCGACGCCGACTTTCGTATTGACGCATATCTAACTGCCAAGTTATTTGACTTTTTTAAAGAGAGATGCCATGTCTGCACCATCCGTAACCTTGATCAGCCACCATTTATGCCCTTACGTGCAACGTGTTGCCATCGTGCTGGCAGAGAAAGCCATTCCGTTCGAGAGGCACTATGTGGAATTGACTGCCACGCCGGATTGGTTTTTGGGTTGCACACAACTGAGCAAGACCCCGGTGTTGTTGGTTGAGCAGCAGCACATTTATGAGTCAGGCGTGATTTGCGAATATCTGGATAATACGGTCGTGCCGTGCCTGCACCCGCAAGATACCGTGCAGCGCACGCAGCACCAGGCATGGGTTGAGTTCGGCACCTTGATTTTGAATCTGATCGGCAATTTTTACACCGCGCCGGATGAGAAGCAGTTACTAGCCAGTGCCGGCGAGCTGGCAGGCAAATTTGCCCGGATCGAATTGGTACTTAAGCAAGGGCCTTATTTTGCTGGCGCACAGTTTTGTATGGTGGACGCCGCATTTGCGCCAATTTTCCGCTATTTCGATCTGTTTGATCAAATCGGCGATTTTGACGTATTCGACCTGACCCCCAAAGTGCGTGCCTGGCGCAGGCAGTTGGCGCAACGCAGTTCGGTACAAAATGCCGTGCAATCCGATTATATGGGCCGACTGCGACAGTTTTTGTTGGCAAGGGATTCTGCCTTGTCACGTCGGTTGGAAGCCGTGGAGTATCGGATGGCTGCTTGATTCAGGCTGCTTGATTCAGGCAGCATGATCCAGGTAGCATGATCCAGGCAGCATGATTTAAGTCTCCGTCTCACCTTTTCCCGCCGGCTGGCGGGTTTTTTTTGCGCGGACGAGATATCCGTTAGCTGTACTGATTGCGCCATGATCTTGGCGCTTCATCCCGGCATATTCCCTCACCCACCCCCCATCCCCCGGAGTTTGCCACTCCATGTCACCCTGGTTCACCTCATCCTTTCCTTCGGTATTGTCATTGTCTAAAGACTTTTAAATTATCATATAATTACGTATTATTTTCTAAAATTTCATAAAATAGATTGTGCAATGAAAAAAATAGATATTTATTTCTAATTTTTTAAATTCAATAATAAAAAATCATGTTACAATTTCTTTCAATTAGTCAAGCCCACTCACATTGAGCGTAATTTTGAGCTTGTGATCTCATTTTTATTCGGAAAAATATTACTAAAGTGCCTTATTTTGCTTATGGAAAAAAATTTACCAACCTCATCCCTTTACCATCACGAGCAAGTGTGGGTGCCCTTTTCTGCCGATGTTTTAGGCTGGGACATGGATTTTCATCACTTGATGCTCAATGACCAATTGCGTATGCGGCAATATGCAGCGGCGATCCAAGAAGCAGTGCGACCCGGCATGGTGGTACTGGATTTGGGAACGGGCACAGGTATTTTGGCCAAGTGGGCTTTGCAGGCGGGCGCGGCGCGTGTGTATGGCATTGAAGTCAATCCGACTACCTTGGCCGTGGCAACAGAAAAGCTGCGTCAGGCCGGTTTTGCGGATCGATTTCATCCCTTGTCGGGCTTGTCATCGAAGCTTGCTTTGCCGGAGCCAGTTGATATGATTGTGTCTGAAATCATCGGCAATTTGGCCGATAACGAAGATTGCGTCACCATTTTGCAGGATGCCAAACAGCGCTTTTTAAAGCCCGGTGGCGCGATGTTGCCAGCCACCCTGACATCGCGCTTTGTCCCTGTGATGGCTCCTCATGCGCACCAGCAAGTGGCCCGGCGTGAATGTGCCGGCCTGAGTGCGCGCTACGACCTTGGCGAATTATTGGCCCACTTGGGCTTGAACAGCCCGTTTGATTTGTATTATGACGTGATTTTGCCACGCAACAGCTACTTGGCCCAAGCGCAAAATGGCCAGTGTTTTGATTTTTTGCAGCCCACTAATAGGGCGGATTATCAAACCGATTTGCGCTTTGGCGTGCTGCGGGATGGTCAGTTCTGCGGTTTCAAAGGCTGCTTTACGGCGCAATTAAGCGCCCAGGTGAGCCTGGACATCAGCGGTGATGACATCGTAGGCAAAACCACTTCAGACAGTTGGAAGCACGCATTTCTACCCATTGCCACCCCGCTTGCGGTGCGGCGGGGCGATCAAATTCAATTGCATTACCGCCGTTTGCCCACTACCGCAGCCCGTCTGTCGTGCCGCTATGCCTGGCACGGTGCGGTGATCCGTCACGAGCGGATGATTGCCCAATTTGCGCAAAGTATGCAAGAGCGAATATCCCCGCAGCAAGCAGTTTAATTGACGCGTTTGAGCTCATTTTGAGCTCATTTTTCACTCATTTTCTAATTCAATCGTTTTAGCCAAGGAAACCATCATGAAGCGAGCCAGCCCAGCCGAAACCAATATTCAGCATCAATTGCGCGATATTACCCAACATGAAATTTTGGCGCTGCAAACCGAGTTCAACCTGGCCGATGCCCATACGCATCAACCGCAGTCGCCAGGTCAGCGCAATATTGTGGCGCGCCTGCCACAACTGTGGTATGAAGCCGAACAAACCACCCAGCGCGCTATGGAGCAACGATTCATCCGGCGTTTTTATGCCTTGCACCGCCAGCCCACTGCGCTCAAAACCGATAAAACCATGTTGTTCTATGCCGCTTCGGTGGCCATGCTGGCCGCTTCCATGTTTTGCATGCAAAAGCGTTTTACGGTCAGCCTGATCGACCCATGTTTTGATAATTTGGTCGATATTTTGAAAAACCTGAACGTGCCCTTGCGTCCCTTGCATGAAGAAGTGTTGTACGATGGCGCGCAAATTTACAATAACCTGGCACGCGCCAATATTGGTGACGTGTTGTGTTTGGTGGACCCGAATAACCCGACCGGCTTTAGCCTGGCCAAACATGGCCGCGCCGGGTTTGAAGAAGTCATTCGCTATTGCAAGGACTTTGGCAAAGTGCTGTTTTTCGATTTTTGCTTTGCCGCCTTTGCGCTGCTGGACCCGGCTTTTGGGCGGATTGATATCTATGAATTGCTGGAGCAATCGGGCGTGGATTATATCGCCATCGAAGACACGGGCAAAACCTGGCCCCTGCAGGATGCCAAGTGCGCCCTGATGCGCGTTTCGGATAAGTTGCATGCCGATATCTACCCGATTTACACCAGTATTTTGCTCAATGTGTCGCCGTTTGTGTTAAACCTGCTGAGCGAATATCTGAGCGATGCAGCTGAAGAAAACATGGCCTCGGTCGCCAACTTGCTACATGAAAATCGTGACTATTTGCGCCAACAGGTGCAAGGCAGTATCTTTGAATATGTTGACCCGGTGGTTCAAACCAGCGTTGCCTGGCTGCGCATAACTGACCTCGATCTCACGGCCACTCAGGTGCAGCAGCAAGCTTATGAAAAAAATGTGTATGTGTTGCCGGGCACCTTCTTTTTTTGGAGCCGTCGCGACAAGGGTGAGCGCTTTATCCGTCTGGCCATGGCGCGCCAGCCAGAACTATTTCGCACGGCGGTCAATAAATTAGTGGAGTGTGGGCATGGCTAATTTATTTGTTGATGCGGCGCTGTTTTTGGGCATGCACAGTGCAGACGAGGCATTGCGCATTCGCAGTAAGAATTTTTTCGTCAAGCACCTGGACTGCGGCAAAAGCCTGAGTATGCCCCTGAGCACGAGCACGAGCATGAGCACGAGCATGAGCATGAGCCTGGAACAAGTCGGTTTGTGTGACGATGTGATTTGGCGGCACGCGCGTGCCGTGCAGGACGCCTACTACCCGTTTATGGATTGCTTGCATACCCGGCTGCAAATGCAGCGCCTGCCTGTGAGTGCGGCCGATGTGGAATGCGCCTTGCATGAGCGCACCCTGCGCGGCTTTGCCATGCCGGAGCGCCTGATGCTGGCCAAGGTGATGTTGGCGCGCGGCCAGTTGTACACCTTGCGCGGGCTGTTATTGGCGGCGGCCCCGGCATTGCCCATATTTTTACCGCCGGATGGCGTGGAACAAGCCTTTCCGCCGCAGTTGGAAGCGCAGTATCAAACGTCGCTGTGTTTGCGTTTACATCATGAGGAGTTAAAGCTATGAATCAAAAATTACGCGGCATTGCCGCCCCCCTGGTGACACCCCGGGACCCCTTAGGCGCGATTTGTGAAGACAGTGTGCGCCAGTTAATTTCCTTTTTGGCGGGCAGTGTGGACGTGTTGATGCCCACCCTCAGCTCGGGCGAAGGGTGGAAGCTTAATGATCGCCAATGGCAAACCATGCTCACCTACACCTTGCGCCATGCCAAGGGTATTCCGGTGTATCCCGGCATTATTGTTGATAATGCCGCGCAGTTTGTGCTGCGTGCCAACTTTGCCAGGGAGGCGGGCGCGGCTGGCGTTACCTTGCCAGTGCCATCGCACAAAACTCATGATCCGGCCGCCACCTTGGCGCGCTATCGGGCCTTGGCCAGCTTAAGCCCGTTGCCGCTGGTTGTGTATAACAGCGAACCAACCGACAGCGAAGCGGCGCTACAAACCTTGATTCAGATTTGCAATTTGCCCAATGTGGTGGCCATCAAGGAATCGAGCCGCAACGCCTTTGTTGCGCAACGCTTGTTGCAAGCCGGGGTCCAGGCCGCCGTGTTTCAGGGATGGGAAGACCTGTGTCTGCATTCATCCGGTGTCGATGGCTATGCGGTTGCGCTGGCCAACCTGGAGCCAGCCTTGTGCAAAACCATGTGGCAAGCGCCGCAAGCCACACGCCAGCGCCAGATTGATCGGTATTGTGGTCAATATCGCCTGTTTGAAGAAGATTGGTATGCGGGTTTGAAATCGGAATTATTACGTCGTCGAACCCTCTCCAGCGCAAGGATATTTTAATCATGAAAACCGACATCACGCAACTTGGCGCAATGGTGAATGACCAACACAGCTTGTTTCTGGCCAATCGCCAGCCGCTCGACCCGGCTGGCTACGCCGCGCTCTGGCATTTTGAGGAAAAATGGCTTCATCAGCAAATGGGGCAAATGGGGCAAATGGGGCAAATGGGGCAACTGAGCGCCGCTGTGCCGCAGGTGAATGATTTTGACGGTTTGCAAAGCGCTATTGTTGCATTGTGTGAGCGCAGCGCCGCAGAGGCACCGCCCAGTGTGCATTTTTTGGCCGAACAAGCCAATCGCGCGCAGTTTGCCTGCATGGTGCGGCATTTTGCGCTGGATGGGCTGACCGAAGCGCAATCGTTTTTAGCCATCGTGCCACGCTTGCCGTATGAGGCGCAAATGCCGTTGATACGAATTTTGAACGATGAATTTGGTTGTGGTAATTTGCAGCGCATGCATAGCCATCTGTACCGCCGTTTGCTGGACGAATTGGGCGCGCCCGTGGCTCTGGAACCATATCTGGCAGATGGCTTGGAGCCGGTATTTGAGTTTGTCAACGTGTTCCACTGGATGACCAAACGCGCCACCAGGGTCGAGTATTTTATGGGTGCGCTGGCATGGTTTGAAAGTGTGGTGCCGATCTGTTTTGCGCCTTGGATGCGTGCTTGCGAACGGCTTGGCATTGTCAGCCATGACTATTTCAGCGAGCACATTCATATCGATCCGTATCACGCGCAAGCGGCCTTGCTGGCCTGTCGCGAAACCGCACGCTGCATGCCTTTTGATTATGGCCTGGCATGGCAGGGCGTGCGTTTGGCGGCGCAGATTACGGACCGTGCCTTTGAAGCGGTGGTGGCGCGGGCGCGCGAGCTGCCCGCGTTGCCCGGGCCTACTGCGCGCGGCGACGGCGCTTGATCAAGCCTGCCACCAAGGCCAGGCCTGGCAGCAGCAACAGGGCGGTAGTCGGTTCCGGGATGGGTGAAGTCGTGGTCACGCCCTGGAAGCGGAACACCAGGTCGTTGAAATCGCGGTCGCTGTTGGTGCCGCGCCCCAGCCATTGGTCTTCGTAGCCCACCAGAAAATCATTGGTGCCGATTTTGAGCACTTTGGCGTGATATTGCGCATCGGCCCAAGCGCGTGCATCGGTATTGTTTTGTGCGTTGCCGGTAAAGAAGTAATTGGTATTGGGGATATTGATATTCGTGCCGCCGCCGTTGTACACCAAGGGCAGGGCTTGCAGGCCAAACACCAGCCTGTCGCCCGCCGTTACATTGTTGATGGTGCGGCTTTGGCCGATTTCAGATACCTGGCAGGTATTGCCGTTTTTTGCCTGAGCAAACGAGCAACCGGCGCGGGTTTCAAACAAGGCATTGAGGCCGTTGACCGGGTTATACACATTGGTGTTATTGGTGCCGCCGCTGGCGTACACCGGGTTCCAGAAGTTGGCCGTGTTAAAACTGTTCTTGCCTTCATACGCTAAAAATAAATTGGCATTGCGGGTGGCCCCGGTGCCCAAAAAGCTGACCTTGACGCTGTTGGAAGCGGCGAATAATTCCAAACCATTGGCATCCCCGGCTGAATTTTTGAAGGCAGCCAGTGTGGCACTGTCTATGGTATTGGAATAACGCGAAAACCATTCCTGATATGACCATTGCGGGGTGGTGGTGCTGCCTTGCAAGGCTGAAATGCTAACCGTTGCGGCGGAGGCGGCGTTCAGGGTCAATAATGAAGCGGCGGCAAAGACCAAAGCCTTGATCAGGCGATTTTGTTTATGTGCTGGTGCCGGGTTTGGCAGCTTGTTATTCATTTTATGGTTCCCTTTGGGCTTGGCTTCGTAAGTTGGCGCTGGTATTGCTACGGCAGCAATCTAAGTTGAAGTATAGCCACACGGGATTGGGGCTGCTTGATATCTTGTGCTATTTGGGATGGATTTTTGAGGGTATTTTTGAGGTGGCTCATTTATTTTTCCGCAGCCCGCAACCACCCCAACACCGCCTGATTAAACGCCTCCGGCTGATTCACCATCAGCCAATGATCAGTCTCCAGTGCCAACACCCGGCTACCCGGTTTTTGCGCCAATTGTTCCAACCACTGCCGTGAGTGGAACATAAACGGCTTTTGCGTGCCGTACACAAACAACATCGGGCAAGTGGGTTGGAATTGGTCCAGCGCTTTAAAACCGCCAAACGAGCCGCTCCATTGCATGTCGTAAGGGTAGTTCATGGCGGCGCTTTGGTATTCGGGATGTGATGGCGCTTTGAGTAATTTGATCATCAAACGTGTCATGGCATTGCCTACGCTGGAGCGCAAGCGCCAGGCCAGCAAGAGCCAGATTTGGTAGGTAAAAATCGCCAGCTTGGAGCCGATGCCGATTGCATTGAGGTATTGCGGTGAATTGCTGTCACCAATATCCACGCCGACGATACGCGCCACCAAATGCGGATTTTGCATATAAAATTCATAGCCAAACAGGCAGCCCCAGTCGTGCAACATCAGCGTGACGGGTTGTGTGGGGCTAACTTGCTGCACAATGTTCTTGAATAGCCGCGCCATCTCGGCCACGGAAGTGGGGCGTTCCGGCTGGCGAATGTCGAAACCGGGCAAGGTGAAGCGCACGCAGCGATACTGGCTTTTTAAGGCGGCGACCTGCGCATCCCAAACCCGCCAGGTATCGGGCCAGCCGTGGATCATGACGATGGTGTGTTCCCCATCGCCTTCGATATGGATATCAATCTCGTCAATGCGTAGGCTCGGCGTCATTTGTACAACCTTGTGGTTTGAAATGGATGCGCCGATATTACACGAATTTGCTTTAACTTTGATTACTCATACCGCAAACAATCCACCGGCAACAATTTCGAAGCCCGCCGTGCCGGGTAAAAGCCAAAAAACACCCCCACCAGACTGGAAAAGCCACAAGCCACAATCACCGCATTGGCCGTAATAAACACATCAAACTGGCCCGTTGAGGTCACCGCCGCCGCAGCCGCCGTGGCCAGCAAAATCCCCACAATCCCGCCTACCAGACAAATCACCACCGCTTCGGTCAAAAATTGCAGCAGTACATCACGCGGTTTGGCCCCAATGGCCATGCGGATGCCGATTTCTCTGGTGCGCTCGGTCACCGATACCAACATGATATTCATGATCCCGATCCCACCCA
>CAMBDR010000020.1 GCA_945864765.1 Janthinobacterium lividum
GGGCGGTTTGCACGCTGCTGATGCTGGCGCTGGCAGTGGCGCTAATACGCTTGGCAAAACTGATCTGGCTTAATACATTGCCTGCACCATCATAAATAAAATGGCTGACCGCACCAACCGGATCGACGCTGAACAGCAAGCGGTCAGCATTGTCGTACAGATAATGAGAAATGCTGTCGCGGCTACTCTTGGCGGGGTGGCTTTGCAACCACTGCTGGATGCCAGCCTGGTCCAGCGCACTGCTTTGTGCCGTAGTCAAAGCAATGGCCCAGGCACTTCGGGTGCGCAGGTTGCCGTTGAGATCATATTGATTGGTTACCACGGCCCAGCGCACCTGTTGGTTGTCATCCAGCCCTTGCGCGTTGGCAGTGGCGATCAAGCGATTGGCGTTATCGAACACCTGACGGCTATTGCGATTGGTTTTCGGGTCTTGCGTGGTGGTGGTACGCCAGTTACTCAGGGTTTGATCGGCGTCTTCGGCACCGGGGGTGCTGTCGCCATCTTTGGCCAGCGCACTGTTGCTGGCGATATCGCGATCAAGCGAGCTGCTGGCAATCACATTGCCCACTGCATCCAGGGTGCGGGTTTCTACCAGCCAATGAATGGCGGCATTGGCATCGCGTGAGGCCACTGCCAGGGTCGCGCTGGTGATCAGGCGGTTGGCGGCATCGTACTGAAACAATTGGCTGTGGTTTTCACGCTCGGCATGCCAGGTCGTGGCGTACAAGGTGGCGGCATCAGCCAGCGCAGCCTGGACTTGTTCTATCGTGGGGGTGGCTGGCAAGCTATTGGCACGCAAGGGCCGGATATAGCCGATGCGCTGGTACAGATTATTATTTTTGTCGTACTGGAACTGCGTTACCGCATTGGCTGCATCAATTTGAAATACCACACGGTTGCGTGCATCATAGACCGAGCTGATCTTCTGCAAAATATCTTGCTGACGGATACTGACAAACGCATTCAGGGCATCCAGAGTACGAGTGCCATACGGCGAATATTGCGCCAGATAAGTAATCTTTTGCGTCACATTACCATTGCCGTCATAACGCAGTTCTTCAATCGAACCACTACCATCAATACTGAAACGCACCCTTGAATCCTTGTCATAGACCAGGTAAGTGACGACATCACGTTCAATGTCAGCGCTAATCAGGGGGGCCAGGGTGGCACTGGTGAGAACTGCGGGTGCAGCGGGCAGGGTAATCGCACGCGCATAACTGATGCGGGCGCTGACACGGTCAGCCGCATCATACTGGGTACGGGTGACGCCGCCTTCAGCATCAATCACATCGGTCAGGCGATTTTGTACGTCATACACCCGGGTGGTGCGGGCACCGTTGGGCGCGGTGCTCAGGATCAGGTTGTTGTTATTGTCATAGGCATACTGGGTAATCAGATTCAAACCCTTGACACTACTGCTGGTCGGGGTGTAGTCAACGGTTTGTTTGATGCGTCGCCCCAGTTTGTCGTATTCATACAGGGTGACGACGCTATTGGGTTGGGTGATGCTGATGGTTTGTCCCAGCAAGTCATACGCGAACAGGGTGGTCAGATTCAAACCGGTGGGGTCGACGCTGACCGATTTGACCTGGCCTTTCGCATCATAGCGGGTGGCGGTGACCACACCTTTTGGGTCAGTAACGGTGAGCACCTGGCCTTTGGCATCGTAGCTATAATGCGTTTGTAAATTCAGGCCGACCCGGGTTTGGCCACCGGGCAGGGTAGTTGGATCGACGGTTTTGGTGAGCACACGGTTGGCCGCATCATATTTGAACGTGGTATAGGTACCGCGCCCATCAATGGTGTAAGTCAACAAGCCGGCACCGTCGTAATGGTTGTCGATGCTGGTACCGAAATCATCGCTGACGCGCACTAATTGGCCGCTGCCATTGTAGTCGTAATGCGTGATTTTGCCGTTGGCATCGCTTACGCTGGCTTTTTGCCCGTAGCGATTATTGACGGTAGTAAAGCTGACCAATTCAGCCGTGGTGATGGTGACGCTACGGTTGGCCGTATTGAAGCGGGTAGTGGTGGTATTGCCAAGCCCGTCGGTTTCGCTCAGGATACGGTCGAATGCATCATAGCTGCGCCGGGTGACCTGCAAAGGGTCGGTCAGGGTGATGGTATGGCCTAGTCGGTCATAGCTAAAATAGCGGAAATTGCCTAGAAAATCGCGGATCGAGCTGGCCCGGCCAAACGCATCGTACAGCGTGTAGTCGCCAGTGAGTTGATAATCGCTACCATTGCGGCTATTGATGCGGGAGGTGGTATAGCGCAAGCCGCGGGTGTTATAGCTGTAGCTGCTTTCATTGCTGATAAAGCTGCTGCCATTTTGCAAAATCGCATGCCGCTCTCTGCTCAGTTCACCAAAGCTGTTGTATTCATAAGTCGATGGGCTGCCGAGTGCGTCAGTTTGCAGGGCCAATTGACTGCGTACATCGTAGGCAAAGCTCTGGCGGCTATCATTGTTGGCATCGGTGCTGATCACTGGCGTTGTACGTGGCTGGGTATTTTGCAGTGTGTTGGCTACCAGTAGCGCCAGCGCTGCCGGGTCGATGCGGGTGGCCAGTTGGGTCTGACTGGCCAGTTCACCCTGAACTGTATAGCTGCGTTGTTCGACTTCGCCTGCGGCATTGATGGTGGTCGTCAGTTGCCCCAGATCATTGTAGTAATACAGGGTGCTGTGCAGATTGGCATCGGTGACGCTGGTGCGGCGTCCGGCCGCATCGTAAGTATAGTTTATGCTGTATTGCTGCCAGAGTGCATCAATTTCGTTCTGGGTGTGGCTGCCAGTGTGTAACAGGCGGCTACCTTCGCCATTGAGTTCGGCAATGATACGTCCCAAAGTATCAATATGGCGGTCATTACCGCGTACACCGCCTTCGGCCTCGGTTACGTCGCTGGTAAAGCTGGCAATCAGGTTGCCGACACTATCATACTGGTAGTTGGTGCGGGTGCCTTCAGCATTAATACTGAACTGCATCTGGTTTAATGCATTCCAGGTGGTGCTGATGGTTTGATCTGCCACATCGCTTGCCACTTGCAACATGGGGTCGTCCAGTGGCGTATTCACTTGCACGACACCGACAATTTTGGTGGCAAAGCGCTGGGTTTTGTTCAGATTGCCGTTGTTGTCATAGGTGTAGCGGGTCAGATAATTTTCACCATCCACCTGGGCCGCCAATTGCCCTTTATGGTTATACAGATTGACGCTGCGGATGTCGTTGGCATCGTATGCTGGCGGCGTCAAGGTGGCAGGGCGGTTGTAGCGCCGGGTATAGTATCGGTGGCTCAGGGTAAGCTGACTCGCAGTATTGTATTGGTATTCGGTCAGATAGTTGTCACTATCGAGCATGCCGATGAGGCGACCATCCTTGTCATAATAGCGCGTGGTCGGTCGGTCGCCAGTCGGGCTGGCAGTCGCGATGGTATCGGCATCACTGGCAGTAATCAACGTATGATTGGCTTCTTTTAGCGCCAATGAACTTAATTGACTGGCACTTAATAAATTGAAGCTGGCAACACTTTGGGTCAGGCTGCTCATGCCATCATATTGATTCGTCACCACTGCGCCCAGTGGATCGATGGTCTTTACTACCCGCCCAGCCAGATCCAGAATTTGACGGCTGATGCGGTCATTGTTTGAGGCAACACTGCTGATAATCAGCGGATTGTTGCCCGGCGTGCGTTGGTCCTGTGCCTGAGACCCGGCCAGCCGGGCATTGGCAGGGTCCGCCAGCAATGCACTCAGTACCTCGGCCGCCAGCGGGGTAGCGCGCTGGATGCTACGTAGTAATTGTCCGGCATCATTATAGAAATATTCGCTTATGGCACCCTGGCCATCAATCGTGGCAGCCCGTCGGCCCGCATCGTCATACAAAATGGTTTGCTGTGTGCCAGTGGGGTCGATGCTTTGCACCAGGCGGTTATCGGCATCGTATTTGAATTGGCTTCGTGCCAGATTGTTACTGGTTTGACTCTCGCGCCGGGTTTGACTGGTCAAGCGCCCGGTACGGTCATATTCCGAAATCGTTACGCTTTGATCGGCCAACTGTACCGTGGTTTTAGCATTGGCATCGTCATAACGGGTTACTGTGGCGTTGCCCAATGCATCGGTAGCCAGCAGTACCCGGCCCAAACCGTCATAGGCATACACCGTACTGCCCAGATTCGGATTACTCGCCTTCAGGGCGCTGCCAAGCGGGGTAATGGTTTGCAAAAGTCGTGCAGACTGATCAAAAATATAATGTGTAACACTGGTTTGATGATCATTAATGCCATTGCCCTGGGCATCCAGATTGCCATATTGTGTGCTGGTTTTCAGCAAGCCACGGAAGTCATACGCATAATCGCTGCGTTGAGTCTGGCTGGAATTTTGCGCTGCGGCCCAGGTCGCCAGATCAGCCACCGAACCAAAGGTGGTGGTGATTGGATTGGCATACACAATACTGGCGTTGCGCTCGCCATTCGGGTTGTAACGGTATTCCGTTACATGCTTGGTGTTGTTGACGATAAAGCGCACCCGGCTCTGGTTGTCGCGCATATAGTAGGTGGTGACCCCGCCGCTGGCAGGTGTGCTACCGGTGGCCGCAATGGTGTAATGGGTTTCCCGCGCCAACTGATTATTGCCGTCATACACATACGTTACGGTATTGCCTGCCGCATCGGTTTGGCTAAGCTGATTGCCATTGGCGTCATAAGTGTAAGTGGTGCTATGACCTTCCAGATCGCTGATTTTCAGCAAGTCACCTTGCGCGTTATAGTCATAATGGGTACTTTGGCGGGTGCCGCCAACGGCGGGTGATTTGACTTCCACCAGTTGGCCATTGGCATCATATTGATACGTGCTGGTTAATCCCAATGGATCGGTAACGCTGGTGATGCTGCTGGCCAGGTTGTAGCTGAAACTGGTCTTTTGCCCCAGCGCATCGGTCACCGATGCAACCCGTTCTTTACCGTCACTGGTGGTAATCCAGGTGAAACCGAGCACACTGCCATCGGTTTGGGTAATTGATGCAATCCGTTTGCTGGCACCGTCATAGCCGTATGTGGTGACATAGTTGCCATTGGGAAGATTCGGCTGGTTTTCCGGATTCAGATTGACCAGTACTTTTTCCAGCCGATTATAAACATCATATTGATAACTGACCACGGTTTGGCTCAGACCGGCCGAGACGGTGCGAATCGCATCCAGGCGGGTGCCGGTATAGTCATAATGGGTGATGCTGAACTGGCCATTGCTGCTGTCACTATTGCTGATTTCGTCGAGCAAGCCCTGGCTATTGTAGTAGTAGCTGGAGGTATTGCTGGATGGGTCTGCCGTTTGGGTGATTCTGCCATTGGCATTGTAGGTGCTGGTTTCACGCGTGGCACCATTGGTATGGGTGTACCACGGATACGGCCCGTCGGTAAAGCGGATGGTGTCATAGGTGTCGCTGCCGTCGGTACTGAGGTACAGGTTTTTGCTGCTGTTCCAGGTGTACAGTGCTTGCGCACCGTCGCGCTCGGTACGCAGCAGGGTGCTGCCCTCGGTATTGATGGTGCCGCTAGTTAATTGCACCTGCTGCCGATAAAATCCATTCGACCAGTTGTCGCCATTATCATCATTGAACAAACCCTGGCTATTGTAGGTGCGCACCGAGCTGATGCTCTGATGCCCGGCCAGCAGATTATCCAGATCCTGCAAGACCAAGTTGCCGCTTGCAATATTGACGCTGACCTGTTCCTCGCTACGGCCATTTTGCGCCGAACCGAATACACCACGTGCACCCAGGGTAGTATTCGACAAACCCAGACTATTGCTACTGATAATTGCAACCATGGTAACCCCACATGATAAATTATGGTTGAGCAATAATAAGCCGAATCGCGAAGGCGAATATTGCCCTGATTAAACAATGTATCAGAGATTTCGCCAAGAGTTTAGGGTTTGGGTGAAATTATTTTTGTGCGAAGCTATTTTCAAAAAAATGCGATGCATCAATGACAATCTCCCTGATTTGCATGAACGTGGGCGCTTGGCCCAAGTTTAACAGCCTCTACCAAAAAACCACACATTTCGCGGTAAATAGGGCAAGCTAGTTGCCGTCGTTTTCGTCACTTAGTTGGACTTCTTTTCCTTGCGCTTCTAACCAAGCATTCAATTCCAGCACATCGTCGATCATTAAAGCGCCGGCGGCTGCCCGCAAACGCAAGCCTTGCAGCAAGGACTGATAGCCAAGTCGATTGAAATCGCGTTGTAGCCCCATTTGTCGTTGTTGAGCGGCGAGGATATCGGTGTTAATTTTGCTACCGATTTTTACCGCAGAGCGTGTGTCACCGACCAAGATTTCACTCAATTTGATGGCCTCAACCAAGCTTTCCATTTGTGCTTGCTCAAATTTTAGCAATTGCAAGCTATTCTTTACTTTCAATTGCGCATCAAGCCGCGCGGCGGCCAATTCGGCCTCTGCTTGGGCTCGCAAATGCTGAGATTGGCGCACTTTAGACAACGACTCCCCGCCAGACAACAAGGGAATATTGATTTGCAGGCCCAGAGTTGTGCTATGGGTATTGGTTTCTGCGCTGATCGGCAAATTAATATTACCTCCCTCAAAATAGCGCGCGCGGGTAAGAGTAAGATCGACCGTTGGCAGTTGTACCGCCCATTGTTTCTTCACTTCATATTGTGCCGACTCTAGCGCAAGTTTTTTTGCCTGCACTTCCAATGCGTATTCGCTGGCTTGGGCTAGCCACGGTGCTGTATGGCTTGCAATGTGGGGCACAATGGCCAGGTTCGTTGAATTAGATATACCAATGATACTGTGTAGAGGGAGCTGGGTGAGACGTGCCAGATTGTTGCGTTTTTCCATTAAATCGTTGCTTGCTTGCAATTCTTGTGTCCGGTTACGGCGATAGTTCATTTCTGCTTCAAGCACATCTGCGCGTAACACGCGGCCAATTTTTAAGCCCAGTTCTGCAACGCTCAGTTGCTCTTGCCCAAGCTTGCGCTGCGCGCTGGCAAGTAGTACCTCGTCATTGGCGATTAATATATCGAAATAGGCTTGGCAAACCGACAAAATCAAATCACGTTCAGCGATTTGCAAGCGCAGTTGCGCTTGTTTGGTTTGTGTTTTGGCTTGCACATAGTCAAGCAGGCGCTGTGGCCTGAAAATCGGTTGAGTCAGTTTTAATGCCCAGTTATTGGAGCGATAATGGCGCGCCACCGGGTTGTCACTGAAAAAAGACACCGAGCCATCAATCCGGCCTGGGTTGGCATTTGCACTGAGGTTGGGCAACAGCGCGGCCAGCGCTTGCGGTTGTAGTTCGCGCGCCGCTTGATGGGCTTGCACGCTGGCACGCAGCATCGGTTCTTGAGCTAAGCTGGCCTGTAACGCGGTTTGTAAATCTACCGCTACGGCGCTTCGCTGCGCAAGTAATAGAACAAGTAAGAGCGCAAGTAAGAGCGCAAGTAAGTGCATTGGTAAGTAGCGGCTAGATTTCACACGTGACTCCAGTGCCAGTGGGAGCATGCGTCCATCGAGAAATTTTGCGCGTACCGCTTTGGCCAACGAGTTTAAGCGACTGCGCAGACATACCACCACTCAGCAAGGTTCGGCGCGCATGTCGAATAATTCGTGCTCCGTCACCCATTGGTGCGACTAATTTCAGGACCCAAATTTGTTCGCCTTCGCTCCATTCGCTTTCATGTAAGCGCAATGAATGCTCGGTGAGGAGGCGCAATTGCACCTCCTCGCTCAGATACGCCCAAATCAAAAAACCAACCGGCTTCGATAATTCATCAAACGCGAAGGCAATTTGGCGATGGCGGATAGCGGGCGCAATAGTTTCTTGCAAGATGTTGATTTCGCTAAAGCGTCCCAAGGGATCGCGGCTTAATAACTCCATGGCGATACCAATTTGCTCATGGTAGCGCGCAAAGCCCCAACCCGGTGTGATGTGAAATTTGTTCAAAATAGCTCTCGTAAATGATTTTCGCCCCAAAATTTGCGTATCGCCTGACTCGGGAAGTCGGCGTTGTCTTGCCAAATGATTTGCCAGGGGTAATTACGTTTCATGCCGGCCAGCGTTTTTACCCAGTCACCCGTAAGTGCATCAAATTCAATCGTGCTGCGCGAGTCTTGCCAGACCAGCGTGGTATTGGTCAACGAATTTTTCCAAATTAAGCTCGCCTGGGTGAATAAATCTTCGCTCAATTGCTGGCAGACGGTGCGCAAATCTTCTGGCGCACGGTATTCAAGCACCAGTTGTTGTAAATGCTGATCCAGCAGGGTGCGCCTGAACAGGGCAATCCTGGTATCGCTTTTAAGCGCATTTAAGCCGCATAAACGAGCAAAGTTGCGCGCCGTCATTGCACCATCAAACACTTGTTGGCGTAAAAGTTGCGCCACCTGTCGATAACGACAATGCAAATCATAGGCTAATTTGGGGTGCTGAATGAGTGGTAATAAATACTGTGCGTCATTTTCTTTAGCCGAATGAAAGGCCAAGATTTTGACAATCGAGCCAAAGCGATAGTCGCCGATTTCCTCAAGCTGTTCTGCGCCGCGTGGGCGATCGATGGTCGTGCCAGCTTGGGCTATGCCAAGTAATAAGTTGGCCAATGTCAATACCGCGTCATGGCCCATCAATTGGCTGATCAGCGCCACCGGAAAGCCAGCACGTCCAAGTAGGCCAAGCAATAATTCATACTGAAAAACATTGCTGTGCAATTGTTTTAAATGCGGCAAGCCATCTTCTGGTAGTCGCATGGTGGCAGGTGAATATTTTTGAATATAGAACAAGAGATTTTCAATGCCAGGAAAAAAATGTTGGTTTTCACGCCAAAACGAAGGGCGAAATACTTTGTTGATGCCAAACCCCGGCAATTCGGTGACAGAGCCAAGATCCATCCAACGGCCATCTAAAGCTATATTAGAAGAGACCAAGGCACCGTGCATAATCCGTTTGCTGGCAGCGGCGGCGGACTGACATGCATAGCGCCGCACCAGTTCACCTAAACCCAATTGCAGCCTTTGTTTTTCACTCAGTTGCGACGCGTTTCGCAATTCGCTCTTGCCCTCAAGCTCAAGTTGAGGTGGTAAGGGCAAACTGTTGGGTAATTCGGCAATCAGTGAGCGCATACGTTCGACATCCGACTTCGGATACTTTGCTGGCGGTTGCAAAGGGCGAAAATACACGGCACGTTCAAAACTGGCTAAACGCAAAGCGGCTCGTCGAATGAGTAGGCCACCCGGCACTTGTTGTCGTTCACCCTGCTTATCGCGGAACCAGCTACAACTACCACTGGCCAGTACTGCGGGCACGTCAACGGCACCAAACGGTAAAGCAACTTGTAACAACCGAGCCCACATTGCTTCCGCCAAGGCTTCGGATAAGGGCATGCTGCCGTGCGCGTACCAAAAATCAATGCCCTCACCCAGCAATTGATTGCAACCCATTCCCTTGACCAGATAATCCCCATCAACCCCGCATCGCACGCCACCGCCATTGGTACGCATACCATTTCCACCATAACGCTCAGCGAAAAAAGTTTTTTGCTTGTCCCCAAACTCGTGCGCTTCGACGCCGTGCATGGCACCGACAATCCCAAATCCAAAGCGCGCTAGCAGGTTGGCATCGGCGAGCGGCTGGCCATGGGTAAAAACTACGGCAGCGTTCGGCAAATTGTGTGCAACAAAGGGCTGTAATAGAGATGGGTGCATGGGGGAAGTTAGACCTAAAGCATTGAGCAAAACCTGCCAAGCGGGCGCAACCGTAGCGCCGATCTTGGCAGATTTGCAAGTTGGCGATTAATTCATATTAAAATTGCCGACGGCATCGCCGTAAGACGGGGTGCTCCAGTAATTATCAAACATCGTGCCGGTATCAAAATAGCTATTGAAGCTGGTGTTAATGCCATTACTGGTGCGCACGCTGTCAATAAAACTTTGCGGCAATAGCATATCTCCAACGCCTGGCATGACCCAAGCACTATTGGGAACCTTGGATTCAGTCGCGCCAATGCTGGCAAGAAGCGTGCTGGAAACTGAGTTACTATTTTTCCCCAAACCTAGGAAAGGGTAGCTCATATCCAGCGAATTCATTTGGTTCATGGTCTGTTTCATCGCATTCAAACGGCTGCTAATTTCCGAGAACGATGAGGTGGAATACACAGTGTATTGGTTTTGCGAACTGTCGTAATAGTTGGCGTTGGTGAACTCAAATACTTTTAGCTTATCTGACGACAAATAACCGATTGGCTTGATTACACCATCCGACGAGGTTGCCAAGCCATTAAACTCACTAATCACCCTGCCGCCAGGGTCTTTGACAACAATTAGATTGTGTCCACCTAATCCACCCACCAAGGGCAACTGCGATTGAATAATTTCATAATTTCCTGGCACAATTTTCTCCTTTAAAAACAAATTACCTAATTGAAAACGCCTTCATCCGCCCATTCGTCCATTCGCCCATATGCAACATTTGGCAACTCATGGCAAATCGGTTTCTGTACGCACAACCACGATTTTCGGCGGTTGAATACTTGCATCGATGCTTACTTTGATGTCAATTCTGGTGTTCGCAGAAGCTTTCGACTTCGCTGGCAAGCCTTTCAATTGGCGCACGATAGACCAATCAAATACACATTGAAGTGTGCTGGCATCAGGGCATTGAAAGCCAAGTTTTTGTAATTCCTCACGACTTATTGGACGTAGCTGATTTTTCTGGTCGGCAAATAAGGCGCGCTCGACACCTTGCTGCACCGCTTGCTCAGGATTTCCCATCCAATGCATTTGTACCAGCTCGGTTAATCGGGTTGGGTTTGGCATTGACTCGTGCGACGCAGTTGCAAGGCTGCATGCGCACAAGATGCCAGCGAAAGCGAGCGTGATGGCGGTCGGTGAGCTTGCTGCGAAATAATTTTTCATGCTTGATCTCCAGTGATTACGGTGCCAGCGTAAAGTTGACGATTTTGATGGCTTCACCCTCTAAAAAAATCGCCAGTCGATAGCTTCCAGCGACATCGCTGGCTGAGATGGACCACAATCTGCTGAGAATTTCTTCATTTTCATCAAGCAAGCCTTCGCGAATCGCAATGCGCCCCTCATCTTCATAGCGGATGCCAGTTGGCGGTGTGCGCCAGTCGGCTGCGGCGGCCGGCAGATACAGTGCTTCCTTCCAGCGCCGAATTTGTTTGCTTGGCGAAAGTTTAAGCGCCCAGCCAAAACCGTCTGATTGGCTGCGCCGTAATTTATTGGATTCGGTCATTTCAACCTGACCTGCGGCATTGCGATGCAGCCCGCCAAAAGTAAATTTTACAATCATGGGATTTTCTTTAATGGATGGAACATTGCGCAGAGCCAAGGCGTCGGCATCTTTTGCAAAAGCATGGGGTGTTACCTGAAGCGCGATTGCCGCAATCAAAAAAAGGTACTTTACTTTCATTTATTTTCCTGTCACAGAGTTTGAAATCCCTTTATGGATAGGTGCCAGCAAAAAATCAATCACCTTGCGTTTGCCCAGATGGATATCGACCATCACGGCCATGCCGACAGCAAGCTGGGCGGCTTTTCCTTCATGCATGAGAAAGGTTTTCTCGGGGTGAATCGCGATACGATAACTTGGCATTGCTTTGCTGTCGTCTTTGCCGAGCTTGAGATTGCCGCCGCTTAGCCCTGCATCGGTAACATCAGGGCTAATCCACATCATGATCATGAACCCGTGAGACGAGTATGTATTCGCCGTTTGCCATACGAGCGATGGCCGGAGTTGGCAGCATGGCGTGACGATGTTTCGGCCAATCCAGCGCTTTTGCTTTCGGCGTGAGCAATTTCGCAGTGGTTAAAATTTCCATTTCGCCAAAACCGCCCTGATTATCGACATGATGCAACAACTGCAATGGATTCACTGCCACTTGGTGCGAAATGAGCGCGAGCAAAAAACGGAAGGTGTAATCGGTTTGGATTACCCGTCGGCCACCTTTGCCACCGATGCGCCAGTGTTTCGGGTTACCTTGCTCAGTGCCGGGAAGGACTTGCCCGGAGTGCAATATGTGAGTGGCGCGAATTCGGGTTTGAACGCCACATTCAAGTGGCGGCCTATTCCGGCTTCAGTTTATTGATCGCCATTGCCAAGGCAAGCGGGTTGACGGGTTTTTCGACGCTGCCCAGAATATTCAAATCATACAGTTGCGCCATCAGTTCTGCCGATTGCAATACCTGGGCGCGCTGACCTGAAACCACAATTACCCCACCCGTATATTTGCGTTTCGAGAGTTGGCCCATAAACTGGAAGCCATCGGTTTGCGGCATATGCAAATCCACCAGCAGTAAATTGGGTTTTTGCGCACCGCCATCAATTTGCCGCAACGCCTCATCGCTACTTTTGGCCTTGGCAATGTTGTTGATACCCAATTGTTTGAGCATTTCATGGCTGAGATCGAGCATGAATTTGTCATCATCAATAATGAGTGCGCGAATGGCGTGAGCAGAAGCAATGGGGTTTGAATTCATAATGGGCTGGTGATATCTCTAAGGTAATGGTGGCGATTAATTGCGATACACGGTTTTATCCCTTGCTCGCCAAAACGGCATTGACTTTATCCGTTAATTCAGACATCGAAAATGGTTTGGCTAAAACGTCGCTGACAAAATCTTCCGCCATCTGCAAATAATGCGGGTTGATTGACATGGCAATAATCGGGATGTCAGTAATTTTTTTGATATTGAAAATGCCCTCCATGCCTTCATAGTCGGGCATGATCAGGTCGGTGACGATGAGAGAGGGTTTCCATTGTTGATACAGTTGAACCAGATTGCGGCTGTTGCCCGCACAAACCACTTGATAGCCTGCGCATTCGAGCGCGGTTTTATACAGTTCTCGCGGTAGCTCTTCATCTTCCAGCAAAATAATGACGGTGCTCATGATTAATTCCTATCTGTCAGACGCAGTTGTTCCAGTGCAGCCTGTATTGCGCTGCCGGTCAAAGGCTTGGCAAATGCGCCAATAATTTTCAGGCCATGGGCAGAGGCGACGCGATGGGCGGCTTTGAGCACGGCTTGAGCCATTCCGGAAAGGATTATGATACCACCAGCGTAATGGCATTGAGCAAGCTTTTGCAGGAATTCAAAGCCATCCGAGTCAGGAATTGCCAAATCACAGATTAATAAATCAGGTTGGTGTTGTTTTAGGAGGATGAGCGCTTGTGTTACGTTAAAAGCGACATGCACTTGGGCAATCCCGGCCTCGTTTAAGACTGCCACCGTTAGCTCGGACATGAAAGCATCATCTTCAAGCAATAAGGTGCTTGGCGCAGTAATGCGGTGCTGCGGTGATGGTGGCAAGGGCATGGTTTTGGGCGCGCTGGCTAAAGTCCGGTGAATTTATTATAGGCAATTGTGCTCGCTGCGAGAGGAAATTGCGTACATTTACTGCGCCAACCTGTTAATTCTAGCAGGGTAAATTGGCTGGCGCAGGAAAAAGTGTGGTGTTTTGGAACAATAAAATAATTTTTTAACAATAGTTATTGATGAAGTGTCGTAAGTACAAGGCTTCGTGCTGCAACCATGGTTGCTCCCTTAATAACATTGTTGCTGTCGTGTGCTGGCGGTTGTTCGGCGCTATCGAGTTGTATTTGCCATTGTCCCGCTGGCAGGGTAAATTTGACCGATTGCGCCTCGGCATTGCACAGCAGCAGGCAATGCTCACCCGCTTGCGGATCGTGCAAATAAATGCACAGGCAAAAGCTGTTTTTGCCTTCCCAGTCGGCTGCCTGCATGGCTTGCCCATTGGGGTGATACCAATCCACGTCGTTCGGGCCGTCGGCTGTGCTGGCGCGAAACCAGTGGGCGCGGCGCAGGGCCGGGTAACGCTGGCGCAGCGCCAAGAGGCGCGCTACAAAGGCGCGTAAGCCAGGCTGGGCCGCCTGCCAATTGAGCCAGGTGGTGGCATTGTCCTGACAATAGGCATTGTTATTACCCCCTTGGCTGTGGCCGATTTCATCGCCTGCCAGTAGCATCGGTGTGCCTTGGGCAAAGAGCAGGGTGGCTAGCAAGGCGCGTTGTAGTTTGCCGCGCAGTTGCTGAATGTCGGGGTCGTTGCTGGGGCCTTCCACGCCACCATTCCAGCTATGGTTATGCCCATGGCCGTCGCGATTGTGTTCGCCATTGGCCAGATTGTGTTTGTGGTTGTAGGCAACCAGATCGGCCAGGGTAAAGCCATCATGGGCGCAAATGAAGTTGACGCTGGCCAAGGGCAGGCGTCGCCGCTGTTGGAAGATATCGGAAGACGCCGCAAAGCGGCGCGCAAACTCGCCCAGGGTGGGCCATTGGTGCAACCAGAATGCCCGCATGGTGTCGCGAAATTGATCATTCCATTCCATCCAACCGAGCGGAAATTGGCCTAACTGATAGCCATGCGGGCCAATATCCCAGGGTTCGGCAATCAGTTTGACCTGGCTTAACAGCGGGTCTTGCATGATGGCGCTTAATAATGGGGCGTTGCGTTCAAAACCATGGTCGGTGCGACCCAATACCGGGGCCAGGTCGAAGCGGAAACCATCGATATGGAATTCGGTCACCCAGTAGCGTAGCGAATCGAGCACCCACTGGGTTACTTCTGGCTGATTCAGGTTGAGGGTATTGCCGCAGCCGGTGTGGTTTTGGTAGCGTTGTATCGTATGGGTAGTTTGTCCGGTGTCGCCAGTTTGCGCTGAATCGGCTGCGAGTTGGTAGTACAGCGCATTGGCAATGCCGCGAAAACTCAGGCTGGGGCCGGTTTCATCGCCTTCGGCACTATGGTTGTAGACCACATCGAGAATAACTTCAATCTTGCGCGCATGCAGTGCTTTGACGGCATCGCGCACTTCGGAGCTGGGGCTGGTGCCGGGGCGGCCCGACCAGTACGATGGCTCCGGCGCAAAAAAGCCGATGCTGTTATAACCCCAATAATTGGACAGGCCGAGCTGGCACAGACGCGCTTCGTCGGCGTGGGCGTGAATCGGTAGCCAACTGACGCTGGTAATGCCCAGTTGCTGCAAATAATCGAGCACCGCAGCTTGCGTGAAGGCGGCATAAGTACCGCGCAAGGCCGGATCAAAGGCGGCTGAATCGCTTGAATCGGTTGGATCGCTTGAATCGCTTGGATCGGCTGAATCGGCTGAGCGGGGCCAAAGTTTGGTAAAGCCTTTGACATGGCATTCGTATAGCACGGTGTGCTCCGGCGCAATGCGCGGCGCTTGATCGTCTTGCCAGTCGTAGGCCGGGTCAATCACGCGGCCCTTTAAGGCGTGCAAGGCGTTATCGAGCGGGCAGGCTTGTTGCGGGTTGGTGCTGGCGTAGCCGTAAAGCTCGCTCTGGCCACGGTATTTGCCGACGATTTCACGCGCGCAGGGGTCGAGCAAGACTTTATTCGGGTTGCAATAGTGGCCTGATTCCGGTGCCCATTGGCCATCTACGCGGTAGCCGTAAATCAGGCCCGGTGCGGCTTGCGGTAAATAGCCAAACCAGACGCCATCTTGTTGATTCGGCAGTGCGATACGTGCGGTTTCCTGCTGGCCGTTGGCATCAAACAGGCATAACCAGACCTGGCTGGCATGCGGTGCGAGCAGGGTAAAATTGACACCCTGGCCATCCCAATGCGCACCTGCGGGGCCGGGTTGGCCCGCTTCCAGCGCCAGCGCTGGGTGTGCGGGTGAATTGGTGGACGCGTTCAGGGTTCGCATAATAAAAACAGCGTTGCCAGCGGCGGAATGTTGATGCTGATCGATTGGGCCTGACCATGGGATGCGATGGTCTGGCTGATGGTGGCAACCCCGCTGCCAACCCCGCTGCCAACCTCGCTACCATGGCCGCTGCCAACTCCGCTACCGCCGTAAATGCTGGCATCGGTATTGATCAATTCGCGATAACTGCCTGCCTGCGGCACGCCCAGGCGGTAGTCCAGCCGAGGTACGGGCGTGAAGTTGCTGACCACCAGCACGGTTTGGCCCGCATCATTGCTGCGCGCAAACGCGAACACCGAATTGGTTCGGTCATCCTGCACCATCCATTGAAAGCCGCGCGGTACACAGTCGAGCTGGTAGAGTGCGGGCCAGGCGCGATAGACGGCATTGAGATCGCGTATCAGGCGCTGTACGCCCTGGTGTAGCGGATATTGCAACAAATGCCAGTCCAGGCTATAGTCGGCTTGCCATTCGCGGCTTTGGGCAAATTCGCCACCCATAAATAACAGTTTTTTACCGGGGTGGCCCCACATAAAGCCGTAGTAGGCGCGCAGATTGGCAAAGCGTTGCCATTCATCGCCCGGCATCTTGCCCAGTAGCGAACCTTTGCCATGCACCACTTCGTCATGCGAGAGCGGCAGCACAAAGTTTTCACTGAAGGCATACACCATGCCAAAGGTCATTTGGTCGTGGTGGTATTGGCGGTGGATCGGGTCTTGCTGCATATATTTGAGCGTGTCATGCATCCAACCCATATTCCATTTGTAGGAAAAGCCCAAACCGCCTTCGGCCACCGGGTGCGAAACCTGGGGAAAGCTGGTCGATTCTTCGGCCAGGGTGATGGCTCCCCGGTTGGCGGCTGCCAAGCTTTGGTTGACTTTGCGCAGCAAATCGATGGCTTCCAGGTTTTCCCGCCCGCCATATTGATTCGGTATCCATTCCCCTTCTTTGCGGCTGTAATCGCGATACAGCATGGATGCCACCGCATCGACGCGTAAGCCATCGATGCCAAAACGCTCGATCCAGAACAAGGCATTGCCGACCAAAAAATTACGCACTTCGCTGCGGCCAAAGTTGTAAATCAAGGTGTTCCAGTCTTGATGCCAACCTTCACGCGGGTCGCTGTGTTCGTAGAGATGGCTGC
>CAMBDR010000021.1 GCA_945864765.1 Janthinobacterium lividum
AGAATCGCACTGGCAGCGGCTGGCGCGGCGTTGGGCAGGTCGGCGCGTAGCTCCGCTTCCCAGCGTGTGAGTGCGCTGGCGTGGTGCAAAAAAGCATCGAGACGGGCGTATTGGGCTTTGACAAAGGTGATGCGGGTCGGATCACCTGATTGTTGGGCTGCGGCCAAGGCTTGTTCGAATAATTTGATGCGTGCAATATTGTCACCCCGTTCGTCAGCCAGACGGCCTTTGAGCCAATAGCCATCGGCTAAACCGACCGGGTCGGCGAGTTGGGTAAAGTGTGCCAGGGCCTGGTTCACCAGCCGCTCGGCGGCACGCGGTTTGGGTAATAACCACATGGCTTCTGCACGCGTTAGGCAAAGGCGTGCGCGTAAAGCCATTTTTTCGTTTTGCGTGAGTTTGCTGCGGCGCATCGCCTGATAGCTTTGCGCGACCAGTTTGAGCGCGCGCCGGGTATCGCGTTGGCGCAAATGCCAAGCCAATTCGACCAGCAGCACCAAGCTGGCTTGGGTCGCTAACTTCGCTTCAAGCTGGTCAACGACCGGGTTTTGAACAAACATTTCCATGCGATGCCCTTTGCGATTTCGGCAGTGGTTTCGGTCGCTATTTCGATAGGATTTACAATATTAGCCTAAGTTTCCAGGCTTGAATCAATTTGAGCCAAGTTTTACGATCTTGTTGCGTCAATTGCTACCCGGTGCTAACCAACGCAGCAGGATGGTTTGTATCAGTTCGGGATGGATCGGTTTGGCAATATAGTCTTGCATTCCATCTTCGTGGCATTTTTGCTGGGTTTCAAGCAAGACATGGGCGCTCATGGCAATGATGGGAATGGTGGCAAATCGGGCGTCCTGGCGGATTAATTGGGTTGCTTCATGGCCGTCCATTTCAGGCATTTCCAAATCCATAAAAATCAACTGGTAAGTATCGGGCTTGGCTTGGCGTAATCGTTGTAGCGCTTCCAGCCCGTTGGTGGCGACATCGACCTCAATTCCCATTTGCGATAGTAATTCAACCGCGATTTCCTGATTGATTTCATTATCTTCGGCCAATAAGATTCGATACTGACCCGAGGCAAACGTGACCGGGCCATCAGCCAATTCAGGGGCGCTACCAAGACTGCTTGGCAGTGTCGTGTATTGGGTGCTGACAGTGGGTAGCGGCAAGCTGAATTGAAAGCACGAACCCAGCCCCGGTTCGCTGGTCACTTCGATATGTCCACCCATGAGTTGCACCAGTTGTTGTGAAATGGACAGACCCAATCCGGTTCCACCATATTTACGGCTGGTTGAGGTTTCAGCTTGTTGAAAGGCTTGAAATAAACGCTCGCGTTGTTCGGTGGAAATGCCAATACCCGTGTCGCGTACCGCAAAGCATAAGCCCGAGCCAGCTTGTGCAAGATCAACCGGATGGCAGCAAATGTCCACCTGGCCTTGTGGGCAGAATTTAATGGCGTTGTTAACCAGATTGATTAACACCTGGCCCAGGCGTAATGGGTCGCCCAGGTAATGGCGCGGCAGTTCGGCGGGCACTTGAAATTCCAGGGTGAGTTTCTTTTCGAATGCCGCATGGCTGCAAACGTCGGCCACACGTTGCAATACCTCGTCCAAATCGAAGGCGATGGTTTCGATATCGAGGTGACCCGCTTCAATTTTCGAAAGGTCGAGAATGTCGTTGACGATGCCCAGTAAAGATAAGCCGGAAGAATGGATTTTATGAATATAGTTATGTTGTTTTGGATTTAAGCCGCTATGCAAGGCCAGATGCGCCAGCCCAATCACGGCATTCATTGGGGTACGGATTTCATGACTCATATTGGCCAAAAAGGCTGACTTTAAATGGGTCGCCTGTTCGGCTTTTTGTTTCGCCAGCTCCAATTGAAGCGCGTTTTCCTGTAAGCGTAAATTGGCTTGCGCATTAGCCAGGGCAATGGCGCTATAGGCGCACAAGGTGCGGAAAATCAAGCGTTCACGTTCACCATAGGCATGACGGCGCAGCGATTGCACCGTCATTACACCCATATTGCGCTCACCGATCAAGAGGGGAGCAAATAGCGCGCTGGCAGGTTGCAAGGTGCCCGGAATTTGACTTTGATGCGGCAACGCCGGGTCAACGTCAAGCAAAATTTCGCGCCGCTCTTGCAAGGCGCGCACACTGTTGGCATTTGGGTCAGTTAATGCGATGCGAATCAAAGGTAAGGGTTGGCCTGCTTCAATGGCAAAAACGGCTTGCAAACCGGTTTCATCGGGCGTGAGTAAATACACTTCAAACGAGGTCACATCGAGTAATTGATGAACGTGTTGATTAATGATTTCCAGTACCGCATCTTGCTGTAATTGGGTGGTTAATTCTTGTCCGATGGCCGATAAATGGATCAGGGTGTCACTGGTTTGCTGCAATAATTGCGCGCGCTCGGCTTCGCTGGCCGCCAATTGCCGATGGTATTCGCCTTCTGCCAGGGTGCGCTCGGTTTGCAGCCTGACCTGCATCGCTACCGCGCGGTTGGTGGCTTCATGATTATGGCTTTTTTCTCGCGCGGCAATCGCTTCCAGGGCGGTACGAAAGGCTGGCTCAAACTGGCCATCGTGGGCAAAGGCTTGCGACAAGGCTTCCAATAATTCCATGGGGGCGGTAAAGCCCTGAATTTCTGCGACCAGGCTGCGCGCTTGTTGCAGATAATATAAAGCGGGTTTGGCCAAGTCGGAAGCGAGTTTGTGACGGGTGTGGATTTCAGCTAAAACCTGGTACATTTTAATTTGCTCCAACACGGTTTTTTGCTCTTTCGCGTTGGCCAAGGCAAGTTGGGCCATGTCAAGCGCAGCTTGGGCCTGATTTTGACGGGACAAGGTTTTGGCCAGATTGCGCTGGGCAAATAATTTCAAGTCGCCTTGATTGAGTTGCTCAGCCAGAACCCAGGTCTGTTCAAAATAGCTTTGTGCCTGAGTAAAATCTTCTTGATCATAAGTTAATTCGCCTAAATACAACAGTGTGACCGCCGTGCTGCGAAATGGTGGTAGCGTTTTTAAGGATACCAAGGCTTGTTCCAGCAATTGCTTGGCTGCACCAAATTGTTTAAGCTGGCGCATCGGTTGCGCGGTTTGGCGCATACAGGTGGCGATACTTGAAGGCCAGCCGGATGCTTGCGCCAATTCGAGCGAGCGCTGGCCCCAATCCAGCGCCGACTGGTGATCGCATAACTCACACAAGGCATTGACAATATTGCTGGCAGAAATGATGGCGATGCGAAATTGCCCACACTGCAGGGCGCTTTCATACGCTTGCATAAAATGCGGTAGTGCGGTGCCAAATTCGGCACCAAGGGTTGCAACCACGCCAAGAAAGAAATGGATGATGCTGTGATTGACCAAGGGCGCATCAGATAAGGCGGTGCGCATCGGGGCTTCGAAGGCTTGTTTGGCGCTACTGATTTGTCGGAAGGCGAAAAAACTGGCGCAATCGGCATGGAAAAATAGCGCGCGGGTTGAATCGTTTGCCTGTTCGGCAAGCTCTCTGGCATGTTGCAACTGGGCTTCGACTTCGAGGATGTAACCCAGTTCATACAGAATTCGACCCAGTACCCAAGTGGCATCGGCTTGGCCGATCAGGTCTTGGTATCGGCCAAAGCGTTGCAAGGCGCGCTGTGCAATGGTGTGGGCTGCGCCCAAGTGGGTGAATAACCAATTCGATTCCGCTTGAATCAGGCGTAGTCGGGCGGCGGCCAGAGCGCGCTGGGGCTGTTTGGCTTGGCGCAACAGTTTTGTTGCTTGAGCCGCCAGTTGCAGCGCGCGACGCGTGTCGCGTTGACGACAATGCCAAGCCAGTTCAACCAGGGTCGTCAAACTCACTTGCTGCGCCAAGCGCGTTTCCAGGCGCTTAAACTCTTCGTCAGAGACAAATAATTCCATGCTGAGCCTGTTTTTAATGGTGGGCTTGAGAATAAATCGACAAGGATATAAATAAGGATATCAATCGACAAGGATATAAATCGATACTCAGGGCAGCGCTTGATCCTACAGTGAATATTATGGCACAAGGGTAAGCTTAATGCGTCGCCGGGAGCCAGCGCTGTAAAATATGTCGTACCCGGTCCGGCTGGATCGGTTTGGATAAAAAATCTTGCATGCCATCGGCCAGACACTGGTGTTTGGCACGTGCTGGTTTGCTGATAGTGCGTAAAATATATTGTACCTGGGCACCGAACTAGGATGTGCTTGATGTAAGGCCATGTAGATGCTGATTTAATTCGGCCAGTACCGCATCGAGGGCGAGACCCAGCACTTGCAGGGCAGGGGCCAGGCGTGGGTGGAGTAAATCCAAATGGGGGGATTGTTTTAACTGATATTCCAGGGTTTGCGCGGCCTGTTCGAGTTCGGATGCGCCGATATTGCCCGCCATGCCACGCAGTGCGTGCAAGCGACGTAGTGCCTGGGTGCGATGCCCGGTATTGTAGGCATGCCGAATTTCTTCCAAAACGCCTTGTTTGCTTTGGTAAAAGCGTTCCAGCAATTGTTGATACAGTGGCAAATTTCCAGATACCCGTTTTAAGCCAAGGCGTGAGTCAATATGGCTAAAACTGGGCAATAGCAAGACCGCATGGTGGTGATCATCGGCCGCGACACCAGGTAACCAATGCTCCAGCATATCGCGCAATAAGCCCGGATTAATGGGTTTGCTTAAAAAGTCTTGCATGCCTTCATCCAGGCAACGCTGTTGGATTTCCGGCATGGCGTGCGCGGTCATCGCGATAATGGGAATGGCATCAAATTGCAGATTTTGTCGTATCAACAGGGTTGCCGTATGCCCATCCATTTCAGGCATTTCCAAATCCATCAAGATCAATTGATAGGTATTGGGTTTGGCCGCTTGCAGTTTATCCAGCGCTTGTTGGCCATTTTCAGCAATGTCGGCCTGTATTCCTTGCGCATTGAGTAATTCAATGGCAATCAATTGATTAATGTCGTTGTCCTCTACCACCAAGGCCCGGGTGCGATTGCCGGTTTGCTCTGCATCCGGTAAGCTGCCAGCTTGCTGGTAGTGATCGGTGAAGAGTTTGATCAAATTTTGCCGCAGCGTGGAAAAAATCACTGGTTTGGCCAAACTTTCGCTCACGCCGATCAAGCTCGCTTCATGTCCTGCGCTGGTGAGCAGTATCATGCGCGGCAATTGTTGTAATTCATGTTTGAGCCGTTGCACCAGATCAAACGCATGATCCAGGCTACCCAAAATCAAGACCGAATAAGGCATTTGTTGTTGCTCGGCATAGTGCAGGGCCTTGAACGCTTGCTCCGCATACGGCACGGCGGCGACCCGTTGCACCATGGTTTTCAAGTCTGCAACCAGAATTTGACGCGCTGCCGGGTGCGGTTCGAGCACCAAAATACTGGCCTCTTGCAAACTTTGCGGCAGTGCCGGTAGTGGGGCGGCGGTCGGGGTAATCGGTAAATGCAAGCGGAAATAAAATCGCGAGCCTTGCCCCAGCTCGCTTTCGACCTTGATTTTACCGCCCATTAATTGCACCAGACACTGAGAAATGGATAGTCCCAGCCCGGTGCCGCCATATTTTCGGCTAATCGAACGGTCCCCCTGATGAAAGGCACGAAACAGGCGCTGACACTGGTCGCTACTCATGCCGATGCCGGTATCGCGCACCGCAAACAATAAATTCATTTCTTGTTCATGGATCACGCCATTGACCGATAATTCGACTTCGCCATGGTGGCAAAATTTGATCGCGTTATTGACCAGGTTAATCAGAACCTGGCCCAGCCGTAAGGGGTCACCGATAAATTGGCGTGGCAATTGCGGCGCGACGTGAAACAGAAATTCGAGTTGTTTTTCAGCCGCCTTCTGGCTGGTCATATTCGCCACATGTTGTAGCACATCATCGAGATTGAAGTTGATGGATTCAATCGTGAGTTGGCCCGCCTCGATTTTGGAAAAATCGAGGATATCATTCAAAATACCCAATAAAGATAAACCTGCCTGGTGAATTTTGCTTAAATAATCATGTTGCCGATGGTCCAGCACGGTGCGCAAGGCCAGATGCGCCAAACCGATCACCGCATTCATCGGGGTGCGAATTTCATGACTCATATTGGCCAAAAATTCGGATTTCAAACGCGTTGCCTGTTCGGCGCGTTGCTTGGCCAAATCGAGTTGAATGGCATTTTCTTTGAGGTTCAGATTCGCTTGCGCCAGTTGTTGCGCGTGTTGCCGCGCGCGCTTTTCTTCAATCAATAATTTGGTTTCGGTTTTGCGCAGTGAATCGAGCGCCGATTGCAATTGTTGATACGCATTGGCATTGTCTATCGCAATCGCGCCATAGGCGCACAGGGTGCGGAAAATTAATTGTTCGCGTTCGCCATAGGCATGGGCTTGCACCGATTGGATCGTCATCGCACCCAAAACCCGTTGCCCGATAATCAAGGGGGCGTAAAGTGCGCTCAAGCTCGAGAGTGTGCCCGGAATCTGGCTGGCTTTGAGTTCTTCTGGTCGCCAATTGACTAAAATATCACGCCGCTCACGTACCGAACGGGCAATATTGGAATGCGGATCATCCTGTGCCACCACGTGTTGTGGCAAACGGCGGCCACCTTCGACCAATAAGGCCGTTGCCAGCGAGTTGCCATCGTCGGCCATTAAATAAATCGAAAACGAAGTCACATCCAGCAAGCGATGCACATGTTGATTCAGAATTTCCAGCGCCGCTTTATGATTTAATTGCGCGGTAATTTCTTGTCCAATCACCGATAAATGAAGCAAGATGCTACTGGTTTGATGCAATAATTCGGCCCGTTGTGCTTCGGCTGCAGCGAGCTTGCGGTGGTATTCGCCATCAGCCAGCGCGCGCTCACTTTGTTGTTTGACTTGCAGGGCAATGGCGCGCCGATTGGCTGCCTGGCTATGGGTTTTTTCGCGTGCCGTATTGGCTTGTAAGCTGACCTGATAAGCTTGTTCAAATTCGCCTTGCGCCGCATGCGCGCGCCCGAGCGCATCGAGCAAGTCGCCGGGCATTAAAAAGCCGTCGATGGTTTTGGCAATCGATTGCGCTTGCTGCAGATACGACATGGCGTTCTGGTTGGCATCGCCCAGTTGGTGTTTGGCATGAATTTCGGCCAAAATCCATAAGAAATCGATTTGCTTGGATAAAGATTGTTCCTGCTGCGCTTGCGCCAAGGCTTGTAGCGCTAACTCCAGCGCGGCTTTGGGTTGTTGTAAATGAGAAAATGTCTGTGCCAAACCGCGTTTGGCCATCAATTGAAAATCGGCTTGGTGCAGTGCAATGGCGCGCGCTTGAAACTGCAAAAAATAGTCATGGGCACGGGCATAATTGTTTTGATCGAGCGCCAAATTGCCCAGGTATTCGAGCGCCAATGCGGCATTACGCGAATTGGGTAAGGGGTCCAGTGTTTCCAGCGCTTGTTTTAGCATGTGTTGCGCCGCATCAAACTGCCCCAGGCGGCGCAGCGGCTCCGCCAATTGCAACATGCAGGCAGCGATGACGCTGATCCAACCCGTGGGCCGCGCCAGATCCAGGCCGCGTTGCCCCCAGTCCAGTGCGGTGCGGTAATCGTTTAAGGAGTTAAAAGAATCGGCAATATTGGTCAAAGCCAGAATCGCATAGCGTACTTGCCCGGTTTTTAAACCCAACTCATGGGTGCGCACCAAATGGGCGGCTGCGCGCTCAAAGTCGCCCGCCAAACTGGCGGTGATACCAAAAAAGTGGTGCAGGGCAGAAGCGGCTGCCGGTTCTGCTTCGGGCAGTGCCGCGCTTAATATGGGTTCCCATTTTTGCAGTGCGTCAGGCAGGTTTTGTAGTGCGGCAAAGCGCGCCTGTTCAGCTTCGATGAAAGTGATGCGTAAGGGGTCTTGCGCCGTTAAGGCGGCGTCGAGCGCCAGATCCCATTCTGTTTGTCGTTCCAGCGAGTCGCCACGGTCATTGGCAATCCAGCCTTTGAGCCAATAGGCATCCACCAAACCGGCATGGTCGCCCAGATGCTTAAACTTGCTAATGGCGCGGTCGATGAAAATTTCAGCATTCTGGATTTCGGCCAACAGCCATTGCGCTTCGGCACGCACCAGACGTAATCGGGCGGTATATTGCATGACCTCGCGGCCGGGTAAGCGCGCGTGAACCAGCATTTGGTAAGCTTGTTCGGCCAGCTTTAACGAGCGCTGGGTATTGCGTTGGCGTAAATGCCAGGATAATGCCACCAGATTGTGCAGCGATGTTTGCGATGGTGGTAGCAACAGCTCGGCTTCGAGTCGCGCAACTTCTTCATCTTGCACAAACATTTCCATGCGGGAACCTTAAAAAGGGAGACAATAATATAAATCTTACCGTAAAGCGTGGGCGCGTAATGAATTGCCGCCAAAAATAAACGCAACGCTTAGGTATTATGGATGATTTTATGAATTTGCATCAGGATTTGTCGCAATTGTTGGGCAATTTTATTGGTTTGTTCAATATCGGCGTCTTCTGGTAAGTGTTCTAAAGTCTCACAAAGATCGGCAAACAGGGTTGCGCCGACTGACCGGGCACTGGATTTGAGCCGATGTCCGAGTTCGCTGATTTTGCCCAAATCGCCAGCCACCCAGGCAGTATCGAGTTCATCCAGGCCGTGGGAAGCATTGTCATAAAATTTCAGGGCAAATTTATGGACTTTTTCCGGATCGCCGCCCAGTAAATTTGCCAATACACTGAGGTCGATGATGGCGCGTTGTTCGTTCACGCCAGCTTGGTCGGATGTTGGTTCGTCTGGCGTGTCGGGCCCCACTTGTTTGCCGCTTGAATTCACATGCACCCATTTACGGATGGTGGCGTACATTATTTGGGGGTGAATCGGTTTGGTAATAAAATCATCCATACCCGCTTGCATGCATAACAGACGGTCTTCATTGCTGGCGTTGGCGGTCATCGCAATCACGGGCAGCGTCGGAAACCTGGGGTCTTGTCGTATCTGTTGGGTGGCCGAATAGCCATCGAGAATGGGCATCTGTACATCCATTAAAACACAGTCAAAACTGGTTTTGCGCAATAAATCCAGCGCTTCTTTACCATTATTGGCCAGGCAAACCACTGCGCCTTGGTTTTCCAGTAATTCAGTGGCAATTTGTTGATTAAAGGCATTGTCTTCAACTAATAAAATATGGATGCCATCCAGCGACTCTGCCGTTATGGTTATTTGTTGCTCGTCACCAGCTACTTGCTCGGGCAAGCCCAGCGGCAAGGCAAACCAAAACGTGCTGCCAGAACCGGGCACACTTTCGACGCCAATTTCTCCCCCCATTAATTCGACCAGTTGCTTGCAAATTACCAGCCCAAGGCCAGTACCGCCATATTGGCGGGTGGTGGAGGTATCGGCTTGCTGGAACGACTGGAACAGTTTTGCGATGCCAAGAGGGCTGATCCCAATGCCGCAGTCTTGCACTTCCATCCGTATCCGGCATTGCCCTGGCTCCAGCGACAGTAAGCACAGGCGAATATGGATCGTGCCATTTTGGCTGAACTTGATTGCATTATTGGTGAAGTTGATGAGAATTTGCGCCATGCGCAAGGGGTCGCCGCATAAAAATCGTGGTACATCGGGCGCGATATTGTAGTGTAAGTAAAGCCCTCTGCTCTCGGCTTTGGCTGCAACCAGGTTATGTAAATTTTGAATAATTTTATCAATCGTAAAATTGACCGATTCAATTTCCAGCTTACCCGCTTCGATTTTCGAAAAATCCAGGACATCATCAATAATGCCCAGCAAATGTTCACCCGCCGTATGGATTTTTTCCAGGTAGTCGCGTTGTTTTGGGGTAAGCTGGGTTTTCAGGGCGAGGTAAGCCATGCCGATCACGCCATTCATGGGGGTGCGAATTTCATGGCTCATATTGGCCAAAAACTTGCCTTTGGCGGCACTGGCTTCTTCGGCAACTTGTTTGGCCCAATCCAATTCCTGGGTGCGTAGTGCCACCCGTTCTTCCAGATGTTCATTTAATTCGATCAGTGCCCGTTCGGCGCGGCGGTTTTCGGTAATGTCGATGGATGCACCAATCAAATAACTGGCTTCACCCGCGCTATCATAAATGGGTTTTTTAAAAGTGCGCACGAAGCGATTCTCTTCCAGCGCAAAATTCCAAATGTTTTCTTCAAATTCGATGATGCGGTGATCCGCAAAGGTTTTTTGGTCATTACTGAGGGAAAATTGCAATTGCTCCGGGGAAAAATAGCGCTCGCCTGTGCTGCCTTGCAAGGCTTTGAAAGCAATGCCAATCTGGATTTCGCAAGCGCGATTCATTAAAATAAATTCACTGCGGGCATTTTTAACATAAATCGAGACCGGCATGGCGTCAATAATTTCATGCAAGCGTTCTTCGCTTTGACGTAAAGCAATTTCAGTTTTCTTGCGCTCGGTAATGTCACGCAGGGTGACGATGGTCAGGGTTTGCCCAAACATGGTGATCGGTGCCAGGCTCACTTCAACCGGAAGTTGCGTGCCATCTTTACGTTGTGCCTGAATTTGGCGATAGGCGGCCATCTTTTTGTGGTCGGGGGCGGCAAAATATTGGGTGCGCAGTTGCTTGTGTCTGGCGCGCAGATCGGCGGGGATAAGTAAATCGATATTCATGCCGAAAAGCTCTTGGGTGCTGTAGCCAAACAGTTCGCCCGCAGGGGGATTGGCATAATGAATCATGCCGGACTGAAAGGCCAGTAACATGATATCGGGCGACGCATCGAGCAAGGTGCGCATTTGCAATTGCTCGGCATTTTTTTGCGCAGTGATGTCGGATAAGGTGCCAGTCATGCGCAAGGGCTTGCCTTCGCTATTGCGCCGGATGACGGAGCCACGCGAAATAAACCATTTCCAACTACCGTCTTTGCAACGCATGCGGTATTCACTCAGGTAAAGTGGGCCATCGCCTGTGCTACCGATCGGGCGGATGCAATTAAAGTAGCGCTTGATGCCAGCAATCACCTCGGCGGTGTCGTCAGGATGAACCAATTCGCGCCATGAATTGACATCATTGGGAAACTCACGATCATCCAAATAACCCAGCAAGGCGCGATAACGGTCATCATATAAAACCTGCCCGTTGCTGTGATCCCAATCCCATACCCCGTCTCCTGAGCCTTTGAGCGCAAATTGGAGTAATTGTTCGCTATGACGCAGTTGTCGGATGGTATCTTGATCCTGATGGGTTTGTCTTTGTAAAATTTCGAGTGCGGATTGATCTTGTCGATGGCTGTTTTGCAGTTCGAGCTGGGTATGACGCTGATGCAAAAACAACCAGGCAAACAAGCAAGTCGGCAAAATCAGAATGGCAAGCAGTAACATGGTGCCAAGCCAACCAGTGGAAAAGGGGTTGAGATCGATCATGTTGCCTGCCCAGCTTGTTGTACTTCCGGGTTTTCCAGTTTGCTGACGATGATTTCAAGGGCGTTGCGAAAATTGATCGCCAATTTATGGTCTTTGATCAGTAAAAAGTCGGTTGGACAGGGGGCTTGGCTGACGCTGGCATTTGAACTTAATAATATACTGGGGGTATGGCTATTGATGCTACTGGATAGTTTCAGGGCGGTCATAAAGGCATAACCATTGAGTTGTTTTACTTCGACGGCAGAAATAATTAAATCGAACGGTTCAATCAAGCTGCGCCCCAAGGCCAAATAGCCGTCGTCTTCAATTGCGACGCGAAAATTAAAGGGGGCCAGGGTTTGGCGTAAAATTTTGATGACCACGGCGGAATTTTCCACCAATAAGGCCGAATAGCGCGGCGCAAAGGCGCGCTGACTTAAACGGGTGAGAATGTCTTCAATATCGGTAAAGACGGCCTGTTTGGATTGCAGCCGTTTGCCAATTTCACGTAATAAATCGATATAGGACAAGACGATATTGCCAAATCCAATTTGGCGTAAATTTGATTTTGGGGTGATCGTATTGAGGTAATCTTCCAGTGGATGGCAGACAGAGCCAATAATTTGCAAGCCATAGGTGCCGCCGCTGCCCTTCAGGCTATGCACCAGGCGATAGAATTCATTGTAGCGTTCAAGCGTAAAACCCTCATTTTCAATTTGCAATGCAATCGCTTCCATTTGATCGAAACGATCAGGCAGTTCAGCAATATAGTTCTGCTTGAGTTGGGAGAGCAGTGCTTGTATCGCGTCCATGGGCAAAGTTCCGACAGGTATTGATTACACTGGGGTATTAAACAATGAGTATCGCATGAATGCCTTGCAAAAAGGCCTCTGATGCCGAAAAAGAATGGATTTGCATCAGTGGCTCGTTATTATGGAGGATTATCGTTTACCCGATGGCAAGGTGACTTGTCGCATCCAGACATCGCCATTGTTGACGTTGAAAATAATTTCCCGATGTCCATCGCCGTATAAATCTTCTGACACAATCGGAATGCCATGAGAGCGTAGCAAAAGACGCGCGGTTTCACCATTTTTTTTGCCAATCAGTAATTGGTCGTCTTGCCGTCTTTGTGGAAACATATTGGCTCCGCCAAAAATTTTTCCATGGCATTGTTCAATGGGTACGCCCTCTGCCCGTAGTTGTTGTATCATTAACAGTAGCACTTCGTCGGCATAACGGCCATCCAGCTCTTGCCCACGTTTGCGCCGATCCGGAACCACGCCAGTTGCCTGAGGGCGGGTTGAAAGCAGAAAATGACACATCGCACCGAATTTGAGTTGTGGGTGCCATAGGGTGATGGAGACGCAGGAACCCAGCAGGGTGCGTACCACAAAGCTGTTGTCACCAACAAAATATTCCCCTGGTTCGAGAAAAATTTCGATGGCAAAGTCATCAATATTCGGTGCCGATTGTTCATAGGCACCATGGTCATCATAAATTAGCGGCATAATGCAAAGTCCGTGTATTGATGTAATGTGTTGATGTAATGTGTTGATAGTGTTTGCTTGCGGCAAAAATGTTGTTTATAACTTTATATCGGGATCGTAACAAACCACGCGGTTGCGGCCATCACCTTTGGCTTGATACAAAGCCTGATCCGCATGGCCAATCACCTCTTTCACTTCCCTGTCGGCGATGCCATCAAAGGTCGCGAGTCCAATGCTCACTGAGACATGGGCGGCGACGCTTGAGCTACGGTGTTCGATTAGCCGATCCGCGATTTTAAGGCGGATTGTTTCCATGATTTTGCTGGCACTGATGGTATTGGTTTCCGGTAAAATCACCGCAAATTCTTCCCCGCCATAGCGTGCCACAAAGTCGGTCGGTCGGCGCATGGATGCCGATAATTCGGCTGCCACCTGAATCAAACAATCATCCCCCTGTTGATGCCCGTAATAGTCGTTATAGGCTTTAAAGTAATCAATATCGATTAAAGCCAGTGACATCGGCAAATGGGTACGCTTGGCACGACGCATCTCTTTTTCGATGGTGAGATCGAAATGGCGTCGATTGGCGATGCAGGTTAAACCATCGAGCAAGGTTTGTGAGCGCAATACCAAAGTTTGATCGAGCAATAATTTCTCGCGACCGACGGCAGCACTCACATCGGTGATTTGAACCAGGCAATGGCGTGGCATATCGGCCAGCTTGAGCGGGATAATTTCGACCGCCTGTTGCATGCGTTCATTGTGTGCCGTTTCTTCGATCGGGAAATGGCTATATAGCGGGAAGGGTGCTTTGTTTAACTTTTGTGATACCACGGAAGGAAAGCTATTTTTTTGCAACGCTTGTTGTACCGCTGACAGAATTCGGCCATGGTTTAATTCGGGGAATAGCTCAAACAGATTTTTCCCCAGCACGGAACTGGCAATAAAACCGGAATGCTTTTCCATCCATTGATTCCAAAGGATGATTTGTTGCGAAGTGTTCAGCACGATTGCGCCGATCTTGAGTGTGCTCATCACACTGTTCAAGAGGATGCATTCGTTATGGATGGCTTCTGGACTGATCATCCTACCATCCTGCGTAAATATTCATCGACCTGAAAGCGCAGATCGTGCAATGCGCTCACATCCAGGATAAAGGCGACATAGCCATGAATCTGGTGTGACTCAATCACAAAATTAATGTGTAGCATTAAAACGACGGCGTCCACGGAAGTACTGCCGGAAGCGGCCAAAATATCTTCACTGGTACCAATATGGTAAATCGGCAGCGTACCTTCCAGTTCTTGTTCGAACACATTGGCCAGCGTGCCGACACAAGAATTGAGAATAATGTTGCCAATTTCACTCATCGCTTCTTGTTCCATTTCGGTCAGTTCCTGCATGGGAATCAATTCGCCGACCATCAGACGCACGATTTCGAGGCTTTTTTCTTCCGGGAACATGAGGATGGCTTCGGTGCTGAACGCGCCATGGTAATGTTGGCTGACCCCACAAATGCGGCGCGTTTCGCTGTCAACCAACATCAATGCTGCATCTGCCCGATTGACGAAACTGATCGACGGCACCGACATGGTGACTTCTTCATTGACGATGCCGCTCATGGCTGCTGCTGCCTGCCCGACGCCAATGTTGAAGATTTCGACCAGTGCATCATGCTGGAGTTCGTTCAAATTGAACATGATTAATGTCCCAGCGAGGCAAGCAATTGATGGATACGGGTTTCAGTGATCGGCTTTTCGAGGAAACCAACGCCCAGTGAGCTGGCACGTTTGCGGATAGCATCCTGGACATTGGCGGTGAGCATGGAGATATTGCTGGCAGGGTAGAGCTGGCGTAATTGTTCGGCTGCTGCCATCCCCCCCATGCCGGGCATATTGACATCCATTAAGATTAAAAAAGGATCAAGCCCTTGGGCAAGTTGAATGGCTTCCTCGCCATTGGCCGCTTCGTGGATTTCCCATTGAGGTTGGCGGCTTAAAATAAACTGGCGTGACATCATGCGCGAAACGCGACTATCATCCACCACGAGTACCGTTTTTACATTGTCCATGTGTGTCATTCCTGATGTTGAATGTTGAGGTGGTGCGGTGCGATCATCCGACTAAAAATGATTTTATCCCATTTCCGGCACGATCAGCTAGAATAAGTCAATTTTCCACACAGAGTGATGTCATGACACAAGATGAGTTAAAACAAGCGGTTGCCCGAGCGGCGCTCGAATACGTTGTTGCTGATGAAATTATTGGCGTTGGGACGGGTTCAACTGCCAACTTCTTTATTGATGAGTTGGCCAAGATTAAAGATCAGATTCGGGGCGCGGTCGCATCCTCGGAGGCCACAGCCCAGCGTTTGCGTGCGCATCAGATTGACGTTTTCGATTTGAACGACGTGACTTCGCTGGCCGTGTATATCGATGGCGCAGATGAAATTACCCATCAGGGCGCGATGATCAAAGGCGGCGGCGCAGCCTTGACGCGGGAAAAAATCGTGACATCGGTGGCAAAACGCTTTGTGTGCATTGCTGACGGCTCCAAACTGGTCAAGCAATTGGGGCAATTCCCCTTGCCAGTGGAAGTCATTCCCATGGCGCATGCTGCGGTGAGCCGTCAATTGAGCGCTTTGGGTGGCGTGCCGCAATTGCGGTGCAAAGAAGGAAAGCCGTTTCTGACCGATAATGGTTGTATGATTCTTGATGTGAGCGGTTTGGCGATTGCTGATCCGGTAGCATTGGAGCAACAGATTAATGGCATCGTGGGCGTCGTAACCTCAGGCTTGTTTGCCTGTCGCGGGGCCGATATTTGTTTGTTAGGTATGGCGGACGGGGTCAAAACCTTACGCTTTGATCGGACTTGATTCCGCTATGAGGATTATATGAAATCAACTTTATTTTCATTGTTGCTACTGTTATCACTGAGCGGCTGTTCTTCTACCAAACCTGTGGCCAAAGCCGAACCCGCGCCCGCGCCTGCGTCCGGATCGGCGGTTGCGAGTAGCGGCGGTGCTTTCCCGGAAACCGTGGTGTTAAGCCCCTCCCAGCTCGCGCCACCTGCTCAGTCATCGGCGGTGTCCAAGGCACTTGGTACCGCGTCGGTCGCTAAAATAATGGTGGCTGAAGAGCCAGTACAACAAGTGCCGTTTCAGATCAGTGTTTCGTCGGTAACGGTCGAAAAAATGGCGGCGCAACAAGGCTGCAAGGGCGGCAAAGGCGCAAGTCTGGTGACCCTAAAAGGGCCGGTTGAAGTGTATAAAATGGTGTGCGACAGCGGAAAAGTGTTTCTGGCGAAATGCGAACTGCGGCAATGCAAATCGTATCGTGGGGAATAATCATTCCCCTGTGTCGTAAAAAAGCCGCATTCAGTGCGGCTTTTTTTATATGCCGACGTTTCAAGTGGAAACGCATCGTCCGCATTGAACCAATGAATGATCTTCGGGGCCGATGTGGTTTTTGCTGATCGGTTGATGAATGATCTTACGTGTCGTTTATTGGATACAAATCTTGCCTGGTGCAACAATGGCATAAAATAATGCGAAACTGCGGCAAAACTGCGCCTGGCTTTATTGCGCAGGCGGTACATATCCTTGCGCCGCATCGGCACCATCACCAAAAAAGTGTTTTTCCATTTGCGTGACCAAATATTGGTGCGCACGGGCCATTTATCAACGGTTTTGCGCTGAGTTTCACGCTGATGGGTGTCATTTATTTTTTAAATGGGTATTGTGCTTTCATTGCATTTGATGTATGATGCCGTTCGGAAATTTGCCCGGTCAAGCCATAGGTTTTGATCGCCTTTGTTTGCTTGAAACCGGTGGGGGATGTTTTGGAGAAAAAATTGGCGCGTGGCGTACTGCCTGTAGTGCGTTATTTCTTGCGTTATTTCTTGCGTTATTTCTTGGGTGGTATGTTGGGTATCGTCGCCTTGAGTGCCTCGACGCAAACGCTCCCCGAAATCACCCG
>CAMBDR010000022.1 GCA_945864765.1 Janthinobacterium lividum
TGCCCCCGATCACACTCGAACACTTTCCCGACCCGGGCAGCATTTCCAGCGGGCAAAGGCAAATTACGGTGTTATGCTGCAGTTTGGCGGTTGCGCCAGCACTGCAAACCCAGATTGAATTAGCCGCATTTGAAGCGCTGCAGCACGACCAGTTGAGTTTGTGCAGCAACAGTTGTCAGCGTCATGGCGCTTTTTTGGCTGGGGTACTGGGTGACAGCCTGATGTTTTTCTATGGCTTCCCCCAGGTTCAGGCCGACGACGCACAACGCGCTGCGCGCACTGCGCTGGAATTGGTCAATCTGGTGCGGCACCGCAGCCGCCTGTTGGAACGTCAACAAGGCGTTAACCTGGCCATCAGCATTACCCTGCATACCGGCCCCATTCTAAGCCGCCCGGACGCGCCCCCACACGGGCTCACCCCGGATCTGGCCCTGCGCTTACACCGGGTTGCGCAAGAAGGCAGCATCCTGGTAAGCAGCGAAACCCAGCGCTTGCTGGAAGCCGATTTCGAACTACGCAATGTTGGTGCGCACTGTCACAGCAATGGTAGTCGCCCGGTATTTTGCCTGATCGGTGAATATTGTGCCGATACGCTGCATACGCCCGGCACACGCGCGCAAATGTCACCCATGATTGGGCGTGGCACAGTATTAAGCATGCTGCAAAATGCATGGCACAACGCGCAATCGGGCCAGGGCCGCAGTATTCTGATTGCCGCTGAAGCGGGCATGGGCAAATCACGCGTGGTGTATGAACAGAGTCAGCAGGTGCGGCAATCGGCTTACCTTAGCCGTCATTTTCGGTGCTTGCCAGAGCACAAAAATGATACGCTTTACCCTTTTTTGAATCTGATCAAAGATTATTTGCAGATCCACGATGAGAGCGACGACAAACAAAGCATAGAGCGACTGCAAAACAGCCTGGTAGCGGCCAATTGCGATTTGGAACACGCCCTGCCGATTTTATGCAGTTGGCTCGGCCTGCCTTTGAGCATCCGGGTCAACCCGGTAGCGTATTCACCGATACGGCAAAAAAAGATTTTACTGCTGACGCTAGAAAAGCTGATTTTTAATATGGCGAACAGGGCAACCAGGGAGACCAGGGCGAACCAACGCGCCTTTCAATTGGTTCTGGAAGACATTCACTGGATTGATCCCGGCAGTCTGGAGCTGCTCACTCGTTTAATCAAAAACACGCCGCAACACCCCCTGCTACTGCTCATCACCTCACGCCCGGAATTTGCCGCACACTGGAATCCGCCGTATTTGACTACCATCCAACTGCCGCCCTTATCCAGACGTGAGAGCGCCGAATTGATTGACCAATTAATTCAACATCAGCAGCCTGAAGCCATAGCCCAAGCCATCGATTCGGCCAGCTTGCAATATTTACTCGAACGCATCAATGGCGTGCCGTTGTTTGCCGAAGAATTGGTGTCCGCTTTATTAGCACAAAAGTTACTCTATCAAGAATCAGGGCACTGGCATGTGCAGCCTATCCTCGGCACCAAAGTGCCTTCCATCCCGCCGACTTTGCAAGCGTTTTTCAGTGCGCGGCTGGAGCAACTGGGTAGCGCACGCGAAACAGCGCAGTTGGCTGCGGCCATTGGGCGCGAATTTACCTGGCCGCTGTTAATCAATGCCTCACTGTCCGATGAAGCCACGGTTCAAAAGGCACTCGACCAAATGCTGGCAGCCAAGCTGATCCTGCGCCAACGCCGGGTTCGCGGCGACCAGTATCTTTTTCGCCACGCCTTGATTCGTGATGCCGCCTATGATTCGATTCCACTCAATTTACGGCCCTTGATTCACGCACGCATTGGTTTGTCCCTCGAAAATCAAAGCCAACGTCAAATTGAGCGCAATCTGGCCCAATTAGCCCAACATTTTGCACTGGCAGGGGAATACGGGAAAGCCATTCAATATGGCCAGCGAACCATCCACCAGGCAACGCAACGCGGCTTGGACGCCGCCCACCTGATCAAACAAGTCCAACTGTGGCAAGAACAATTTTCGACCCGCCAAAAAGCAGCGCCCAGCCTATATCAGGCGCTACAACTGATCTATGGTTGGAATGAAGTTGAACCTGGCGAACCAGATGAACCACCAGGCAAGGGCCGCACTGGCCCAGGCTGTCTGTTAGAAAGTTTGCGCAGCATTGAACAGGCAACGCCGCTGCAATGGGCGATGGCCACCTACCACCACCTGACCAGCAATCGCAGTAGCGTACACGAACTGAGCGATCAGTTATTGGCCTTAGCAAAACAATCCAACGATGTTGGATTGCTAAAGTTTTAGCTTAAATAAGATTATTCAGCACAGCACTAGCGCTTTTGCACCACCACGCAACCAATCGAATAGCCAGCACCAAAAGAGCAAATAACACCCAATTGACCGGAGGTAAAGTCTTGATGATATTGATGGAAGGCAATAATCGAACCTGCGGAAGAGGTATTGGCATAGGTATCCAAAATCACCGGGGCTTCGCCCTGCTCGGCATCACGCCCCAAAAGGGTGCGAGTAATCAATAAATTCATACTCAAATTCGCCTGGTGCAGCCAAAATCGCTTGATTTGTGAGATTTCGACCGCCGCCGCTTGCACCGTCGCTTTAATGGTTTCGGCGGCCATCGGGCAAACTTCTTTAAACACCTTGCGCCCTTGTTGGCGAAATAATTTATCTGGCTTACCCACACCGGACTCATCAGCCCGATTTAAAAAACCAAAGTTATTGCGGATATTATTGGAAAATCGGGTTTTCAACTTCAAGCCCAAGATGAGAAATTGATCGTTTGATACCGCCACATCGGCCGCTTCCACCACAATGGCAGTACAGGCATCGCCAAAAATAAAATGGCTGTCCCGATCACGCCAATTTAAATGGCCGCTGGTAATCTCCGGGTTCACCACCAACACCGCACGCGCCTGGCCGCTTTGCACCGCAGCCACCGCCGCATGAATGCCAAAAGTAGCGGACGAACACGCCACATTCATATCAAAACCAGCGCCATCAATACCCAAAGCTTGCTGAATTTCCACGGCCATCGCCGGGTAACCGCGCTGCATATTGCTGGCCGCGCAAATCACCATATCGATATCGGCGCTACACCTGCCTGCGTTTTGCAAGGCTTGTTGCGCGGCGGCCACCGCCATCTCACACATGATGGAGGGTTGATCGTCGGGACGCTCGGGCAAATACGGCACCATCCGCCGGGGGTCCAACAGGCCCACCTTGTCCATCACGAAGCGCGACTTAATGCCCGACGCTTTTTCAATAAATCCGACACTGGAGCTTTCCAAGGCAGTAACTGCGCCGCTACTGATTTCAGCGGCATGCTCATTATTAAATATTTCAACATAAGCATTAAAACAATTCACTAATTCTTCATTGGAAATTGCGTGCGGAGGCGTGTACAATCCTGTGCCACTGATGACGGCTTGTTTCATTTTTATTGCGCTCATTCAATTGCTCGGGCACCATACCCGAACGAAAGAGCTGATTCTACACAAACCTGCTCGTTAGTAGAACAAAAACTGGCTTATCAGCCAGAATTTTTTTATTTTGGGACAAAACAATAAGGATTATGCTGTGAAACAAACTCTATTAAGCGGATTTACCACAAGCCTGTTGCTCAGTTTAAGCCCGGTTAGCGCGGTGCTGGCCGATGCGGCAAAACCAGTTTCGGGAATTGAGACGCAATATATTGACAACAATGTCAAACCACAAGACGATTTTTTCCGCCATTTAAGTGGCAAATGGCTGGCCACGGTGGAAATTCCTGCGGATAAATCGGTCTGGGGTTCGTTCAACAAAATGGCTGACGATGTGTTACCTTTGTTGCGCACCATTATCGAAGACGCGGCCAAACAACATGCCAAAGAAGGTACACAAGCGCAAAAGATTGGCGATTTCTTTAATAGCTATATGGATGAAGAACGTCTGGACAAGCTTGGCATTCAAGCCGTGATGCCAGAAATCAAGCGCGTACACGATCTGAAAAGCAAGCAGCAAATCGCCGCATTATTAGCCCACTTCAGCAAATCGGGTATCAGTTCGCCGTATGATTTTTCCATCCATCAGGACGCCAAAGATGCCACCAAGTACGTCGCTGATTTAGGTCAAAGTGGTTTGGGCATGCCAGACCGCGATTATTATTTAAAGAAGGACGATAAACGGCTGGCCGAGACAGGCGAAAAATATCTGGCGCATATTGAAAAAATGCTCACCCTGACAGGCCACCAGGATGCGAGCAAGAAAGCCGCCGCCATCATGGCGCTTGAAACCGCGCTGGCCCAGGTGCAATGGACCAAAGTGGAATTACGTGATCCGGTCAAAGGCTACAATAAAGTCCCCTTCACCCAATTAACCAAACTGGCCCCTGGTTATGATTGGAAATCGTATCTCAAAGAAACGGGCCTGCAAGGCAAAACCAATTATTTGATCATCGGTCAGCCCAGCTATATGACGGGGTTTAGCAAAGTGTTGGCAAGCCAATCGCTGGATGACTGGAAACTCTACCTGGAATGGCAAGTGGTACGCAGCTATGCGCCGCTGCTGTCCAAAGAGTTTGTGCAAGAAGCGTTCGCCTTTAATCAAACCGCATTGCGCGGCATTCCTGAAATGCGGCCACGTTGGAAGCGCGGCATTGCGGTGATCGAAAGTGCCCTCCCGGAAGCAGTGGGCAAGTTGTATGTGGAAAAACACTTTCCCGCCGAACGCAAAGCCAGAATGGAAACTCTGGTCAAAAACCTGCTGCTGGCGTTTAATAAGAGTTTGACCACGCTGGATTGGATGAGCCCAGCCACCAAGAAAGAGGCGGCCGATAAATTAAGTAAATTTACCTACAAAATTGGCTACCCGAATGAGTGGCGCGATTATTCGGGCATCGTGATCAAACCGGATGATTTAATTGGCAATGTAATTCGCTCCAACAATCATGGCTATTTGCGTGAGTTAAACAAACTGGGCAAGCCAATTGACCGGGCTGAATGGGGCCTTTCGCCACAAACGGTGAATGCCTACTACAATCCGGAACTCAATGAAATCGTGTTCCCGGCGGCCATTTTACGTCCCCCATTCTTTGATGCTGACGCCGATGATGCCGTCAATTATGGTTCGATTGGTGCCGTCATTGGCCACGAAATCAGCCATGGTTTTGATGACCAGGGCAGTCAATACGATGGCAAGGGCAATTTGCGCAATTGGTGGACGGCGGACGACCATAAAAACTTCAAAGCCAAAACCGCGACCTTGATTCAGCAATACAATGGGTTTACGCCGATTCCAGGCTATAGCGTGAATGGCGAGCTGACTTTAGGTGAAAACATTGCCGACAATTCGGGCTTGGCGATTGCCTGGCAGGCGTATCAAATTTCATTGGGTGGCAAACCTGCACCGGTGATTGATGGCTTAACTGGCGACCAGCGCTTTTACATGGGGTTTGGCCAGGTTTGGCGTGGCAAGATTCGCGAACAAGAATTGATTGTGCGCCTCAAAACCGACCCGCATTCGCCCGGCGAATTCCGCGCCAACGGCACCTTGCGCAATCAACCCGGCTTCTATCAAACCTACCAATTGAAAGAAGGCGACAAGATGTATTTGCCACCAAATCAGCGCGTTACGATTTGGTAAGCGCCATTGGTTGTAAAATCAGGGGCCACGCGGCCCCTTTTTTATTGCGTATCATCCCAAGTCAACCCAAGTCAAAGCAAGCCTCACTTATGAACGATCAACAACTGTTACGCTATTCGCGCCACATTATGCTCGATGCGATTGGCATCGAAGGTCAGCAAAAAATTCTGGCCGCGCATGCGCTGGTGATTGGCGCGGGGGGATTGGGTTCACCTGCCGCCCTGTATTTGGCCTCGGCGGGGATTGGGCGCTTGACGCTGGTGGATAATGACACGGTAGACCTGACCAATTTGCAGCGCCAGATTTTACACAACACCGAACGCATCGGCCAAAACAAGGCCGCTTCCGGCCAGCAAACCCTGGCCGCCATCAATCCAGAAATTACCATTACCGCGTTGCCTGAGCGGCTGGCGGGTGCGCGCTTGCATGAGTTGGTGGCACAAGCGGATGTGGTGCTCGATTGCAGCGACAATTTTGCCACCCGGCATGCGGTGAATGCTGCCTGCGTGGCGTTAAAGGTGCCGCTGGTATCGGGCGCGGCGATTCGCTTTGACGGGCAGTTGACGGTGTTTGATGCCAGGCAGGAAGATTCACCCTGCTATGCCTGTTTGTTTCCGCCTGATCAGCAATTTGAAGAAGTCGCCTGCGCCACCATGGGCGTTTTTGCGCCACTGGTGGGGATTATTGGCAGTATGCAGGCGGCGGAAGCCTTGAAGCTGGTGAGCGGCTGTGGTGAGCCGCTGGTGGGCAAGATGTTGCTGTTGGAAGCCATGGCGATGGAGTGGAACCAACTGCGCTTTGGGCGTAATGCGCTGTGTCGGGTTTGCGGGGTTTGTGCTACACACGCCCTCAAAACCCCTTAATCCGGCACCGTCACCACATTATTGGCAAAGGTAATTTGATCCCCTGCCGCTGGCGTATTACTGATCGCGGGCAAATTACTGGCACTAATGGGCAAGGCGCGACCATTGCCATCCAGCGCGCGCGGGGTGGTGCGTACCAGTTGGCTGGGCGGTAAGGCCCTACCTTGGCGCAACGCCGCCAACATCCGATCCATCGCCTGAATATAGTACACGTGCAACGGAATATAGCGGGTATCAAACCCGGCCAGCGGCAAAAAGCTGTCAAAATGCTGACCATTGCTCACTTCAATATAGGCTAACTTGCTGCTCGCCCCTTCCACAATCTTGTTCATGCCAAAATACGGGCGCGAAGTGAAGGCCACTGGAATTAAGGTGTCAGCCCGGCCATGCACAATAATCGCCGGCTTGCCGCGCAAATTGCCTGTGCGCCCGACTTCCTTGATGCCCTGGTGCACCCGTAGCGCATTGGTGCTGCCGCCTTGCACCAGCTCGCGCTGGCAGATGGCACCATCGAGATTGAAATCGCTCACGCCGCTGCCAGGTGAAACCGAAATCGCATCCACCGTCGGGCCACCGATGCTTAAGTTGTTGAAAATATTGATGCCAATGGTAGGGGGAATGCCATTGCCGCGCCCAAACGCCTGCGGCAGCTGGGTATTGCTGCCGGAAAAACTATAGCCGCATAAATTATCGAGCACACTGAACCGCCCGAGGGCATTGCTGTAGGTAGTGGCAATGGCGGGGGTGGCGAAGGCGTACATGGCGGCGTGCAACTCGCGGCTTTCCGGCTGATAACCCGCCACTTCCAATACCGATTGCGCATTGGTCGCCAACTCATTTAAATTATCGCCCACGATCAAGCCTTTGGCACGCAAGCCATTACAGCGCGCGCTGGCAGTGGCGGCGGCAATACTGGCGCGAAACGGCGCGCTTGGGACGTTGGGTGCCAGCGCAGCGCAGGGTTGCATTAAATTGGCCAGCGTCATGTAGTCAATCAATGACTTGCCACTGCCGGGCAAACTAAAACTGCCGCGCTTGACGGTGAGGCGATTATCGGGCAGCAATTGCTGGGCAGGCTCACTCACGGCCACGCCGCTGATCAAATTTTTCACGTCTTGCTCGGCCGCAGCCAACGCCGCGCCCGCGCCATTGGACACGCTGGAGGCAATCACCACGGTGTTGCGCGAAGTCAAACGTACCAAGTGGCTATTACCATCTTTACTGAGGCCGGCAAATTGTTCGTTCAATACGTAAAACGCCATTTCGATCGATTGCAGCGTCCATTTACCCCAGTCTTTTTCCGGATTCTGTTGCGAATGGGCGTGTTTGAAGGCAAACCGGTTCGGCGTTGCGGTATTGAATGCGGCACGCTCGGCAGCGCTGATATTGGCCATAAACTGGGCATTTTTACCCGCGCTGGCCGCAGCCACACGCACGCCGTTTTGCAAACTCACCGTGTCAAGCTGTAAGTCGTGAATGCCATTGCCCGTACCTTTGTCGCTGTAAGCCACGGCGCAACCATGCTTCAAACCCCATTCGCCCGAGGTGGCAATGGCCCCGTACACCCCGCGCGAACCGCTGGAGGTGCCCGTCACAATACAGGCATTATTGGGGTCAAAACTGGCGGGCACCTGTACCATCAGGGTGACGTTTTCGCTGCCGCTGCCGCTATCTGAATAAGCAATATATTCGGTGCCAGCGATTTTGCCTTCGCCCAGCGTGTCACCACCATTGATATCGATATTCGGGCCATATAAGCGGCCAAAACCGCCGTCGCTGGTGGGGTCGATCAAGGCGCGGTAATTGGTGTAAATCGCCAAGCGGCGCAGCTCAACCGCGCTGGGGGTCGTCGGGTCGGCGATAGTGGGGGCAGTGGCCGACCCCAAACCACTACGGCCCAGGCCCGCACTGAGTAAATCATCGCTGTTACCGTCATAGCGGGTGCTGGCGATCTCACCCAAATAGCTCGGCCTGACATTAACCTCGTCGGAAGCGCCACCGCCACCACCGCCACCACCGCCACCACAAGCCTGCAAGCCAAAAACAATCATCAAGAGCGAAACGTCAGTGTGTTTTTTCATGATTTCGGGTCATCCACATTATTCAAACCAGGTTGGTCAAATCAAATATTTTTCAAACAATATTAGTCCGGCACCGTCACCACATTATTGGCAAAAGTAATTAGATCACCCGCCGCAGGCGTATTACTGATCGGCGGTAAATTACTGGCCCCAATGGGCAAGACGCGGCCATTGCCATCCAGCGCGCGCGGGGTGGTGCGCACCAGTTGGCTGGGCGGTAAGGCTGCGCCTTTGCGCAACACGGCCAACATCCGATCCAAGGCTTGAATATAGTACACGTGCAAGGGAACAAAGCGGGTATCAAACCCGGCCAGCGGCAAAAAGCCGTCAAAATGCTGGGCATTGCTCACTTCGATATACGATAACTTGCTCGCTGCCCCTTCCACCATCTTGTTGATGCCAAAATACGGGCGCGAGGTGAAGGCCACCGGAATTAAGGTATCTGCCCGTCCATGTACAATAATCGCCGGCTTGCCGCGCAAATTACCGGTGCGCATGGCTTCCTTGATCCCTTGCTGCACGCGCAGCGCATTGGTGCTACTGCCTTGCACCAGCTCGCGCTGACAAAGCGCACCGTCGAGATTGTAATCACTCACGCCGCTGGATGCGGAAACCGACGTCGCATCCAGCACCGGGCCACCCACACTTAAATTATTAAAAATAGTGATGCCGCTGGTCGGTGGAATACCGTTGCCGCGCCCAAACGCCTGCGGCAACATGGTATTACTGCCGGAAAAACTATAGCCGCATAAATTATCGAGCACGCTAAAACGCCCCACCGAATTGCCATAGGTAACGGCAACCGCAGACGTGAGGAGGGCATACATGGCCGTGTGCAACTCACGGCTTTCGGCTTGAAAACCTGCCGCCTCCAATGCGGCTTGGGCATTGCTCGCCATTTCATCGACCGTATTGCCCGCGATCAAGCCCTTGGCACGTAAGCCATTGCAGCGTGCGGTGGCAGTAGCGGTCACAATACTGGCGCGAAATGGCGCTTTCGCCACATTCGCTGCCAAGGCGGCACAAGGTTGCAGCAGGTTGGCCAGGGTGGTGTAATCGATCAGCGAGCGACCACTGCCAGCCAGACTAAAGTTGCCACGAGTCACGGTGAGGCGATTATCGGGCAATAATTGTTGCGCCGGTTCACTCACGGCCACACCGCCGATCAAGTTTTTCACGTCTTGCTCGGCAGCGGCCAAAGCAGCGCCCGCACCATTGGAAATGCTGGCAGCAATCACCACGGTGTTGCGCGGGGTCAAGCGGTTCAGGTGGTGCTTGCCGTCTTTACTGAGACCCGCAAATTGTTGGTTCAAGACGTAAAACGCCATTTCGATCGATTGCAAAGTCCACTTACCCCAGTCTTTTTCTGGATTTTGTTGCGAGTGTGCATGTTTGACGGCATACCGGTTCGGTGTTGCGGCATTGAAGGCGGCGCGCTCAGACGGGCTGACTTTGGCGATAAACTGGGCATTTTTACCCGCACTGGCAGCGGCCACGCGGATGCCGTTTTGTAGGCTCACCGTATCCAGCTGTAAATCGTGGATGCCATTACCCGTGCCTTTGTCGGAGTAGGCCACGGCGCAACCATGCTTCAAGCCCCATTCACCCGAGGTGGCAATGGCCCCATACACGCCGCGCGAACTGCTGGAGGTGCCCGTGACGATACAAGCATTGTCGGGATCAAAGCTGGCGGGCACTTGCACCATCATGGTGACATTTTCGCTGCCACTGCCGTTGTCTGAGTAAGCAATATATTCGGTGCCAGCAATTTTGCCTTCGCCCAGGGTATCCCCGCCATGGATATCGATATTCGGGCCATACAAACGGCCAAAACCACCGCCGCTACTCGGATCGAGTAAAGCACGATAATTAAAGTAAATTGCCAAACGACGCAACTCGGCAGCAGTGGGGGCAGCCGCATCCGCAACGCCGGGTGCCGTGGCTGAGCCCAAACCAGTGCGGCCCAAGCCGGCACTGAGTAAATCATCCATGCCGCCATCAGAACGGGTCGCGCTGATCTCGCCCAAATAGGCGGGTTTGGTATTGACATCATCAGAAACAATCGTGCTACAAGCAACCAGGCTTAAAGCGCCAAGCAAAACCGGGAAGTAAATTATTTTTTTCATGATAGCTCGCCATCCACATTATTGAGGTTAAATTGATCAAATCGGGCAAATTGAATTCTTTAGCACAAAGCACGCTAGCGAAAACCAAAGCATACTCGAAAAACCACGGCCTAATGGTGAACGATATCGAATATTTTAGGCCGCACCCCGACAAATCGACGCGGCACAGCCAAAAAGCTCGTATAATTTACAGCATCATTTTATTTTTCCTTGACAATGCAAATTTCATCCCATTTTTTTCCTGGCACCTTGCTGTTGGCGTGCGCTTGCGCACTCCATGCTGCGCCCATTCGTGTTCCGGGTACGCTGAGCACGCAAGCCGAGCGTAGCCAATTTGCCCAAACCGGGCGCTATGAGGAAGTGATTCGGCTCTGTCATGACTTTCAACAAACCTGGCCCAAAGCGGTACGCTGCGTAGAATTTGGCAAAACGCCGGAAGGCCGCCCCATGCTGGCCCTGATCGCCTCGCTCAATGACAGGCTTGGTGGCGCACCTGGTAGCAAACTCACGCCGGCCGCCGTGCAACGCGCAAAATTGCCGGTGCTACTGGTGCAAGGCGGCATCCACGCGGGTGAAATAGACGGCAAGGATGCCGGCTTTTTGGCGCTGCGCGAATTGCTACAACAAAGCGGGCCACAAGCTTTATTGCGCCAGCAAGTGTTGATCTTTGTACCGGTTTTCAATGTGGACGGGCACGAGCGCTTTGGCGCATGGAACCGCCCCAACCAACGCGGCCCCGAGCAAATGGGTTGGCGCACCACCGGGCAAAATCTCAATTTGAATCGCGACTATACCAAGGCGGACGCGCCCGAAATGCAAGCCATGCTGGGTTTGATCAATCAATGGGACCCACTGGTGGTTGTCGATTTGCATGTCACCGATGGCGCGAAGTTTGAGCACGATATCTCAATTCAACTCGAACCGACGCGCTCGGGTGAGCCAGGTTTGCGCGCAGCGGGTTTGCAGTTGCGGGACAATGTCATACAAACGCTGGAAAAAAGCGGTTCCTTGCCGCGCCCGTTTTACTATGCCTTCAATCAGGAAGATGATCCGACCAGCGGCTTTACCGACAGCGTCCCCAGGCCGCACTTTTCGGACGGGTATATGCTGTTGCGCAATCGCTTTTGCATGCTGGTAGAAGCACATTCTTGGAAAGATTACCCGACCCGCGTGCGCATCACCAAAAACACGATTATGGCAACCGCCGAGCAACTGGCGCAGCATGGGCGCGCTTGGCTGGCAGCCGCGCAGCAAGCAGATCAAACCAGCAGCGCGCTGGCTGGCCAGCCCGTGGCACTCACCTGGCACGCCACCGATGCGGTGCGCCCGATTGAGTTTTATGGCTATGCCTGGCAACATACCCAATCCGACATTTCGGGCAGCAGGATGGTCACTTACGATGAAAGCAAACCTTTGCGCATGACGCTGCCGTTGCGGGATCAAATCGTGCCCAATCTGGTGCTGAACGCCCCCGCTGCCGGCTATTTGATTTCCCCCGCCCTGGCGGGCCAAATGGCGGCCAAATTGCAGCAACACGGAATTAACTTTCGGCGTTTAAGCCTCGCTTTGCCCAAGCAAATGCTGGAAGTGTTTCGCGCTGAAAATGTCAGCTTTGAAGCGCGACCGTATGAAGGCAGGCAACGCTTGAACCAAAGCGGGAAATGGCAGCCGGAAGCACGTAGCGTAGCGGCTGGCGCACTCTTTGTGCCGATAGTGCAAGCCAAAGCGCGCCTGATCATGACTTTATTGGAGCCGATGAGCCCGGATTCGCTATCGGCATGGGGCTTTTTCAATCAAATGTATGAACAAAAAGAACTTATGGAAGCGTATGTAGCCGAAGAAGTGGCGCGCGCGCAATTGGCGCAAGACCCGGAACTGGCCAAGACGTTTCAACAAAAGTTGGCCAGCGATGCCAAGTTTGCCCAGGACCCGCAGGCACGGCTGGAATTTTTTGCGCGCCGCCATCCCTCGTGGGATGAGCGCTATCAGTTGTATCCGATTTTTCGTTTGGGGCAAACTCCCTGAGTGACTCAACCTTAATCATTTCTATGAAAAAATGGTTTTACAGAAATCTCGCAAACGGAATTACCCGACGCCTTCCCGCAGGTGAAGGTGTCCAGTAAATTCTATTGTTTTCAGGTGTAAGCGCAATGCCAGCACGCTTAATACCCGCGCCGCTTGGCTTCAAAATAGATTTGAATGATCCCTGACACTTCTAGTTTTTCGGCGATTTTCCCAACGATGCGGCTAACGCGGCTTTCGGAAATATCCAGCGGGGCACCGATTTGCTTGAGGTTGAAACCGGGATCAAGCATGATCTGATCCAGTACATCGCGTTCACGCGTGGTCAGGTACGGCAGGCGGTCGGCATCATTTGCCAGCAAGCGCTGAACGCGAGAATAAGGGAAAACATGCTGTCCATTAAGCACCATGTCTACAGTACGCCCCAAATCAGCAAGATGGTCTTGTTTTTCAACCACAGCTGCCAGGTTAGCCTGAAAACAACGGTTTAGTTTAGCGTCGGTCGCGGTGCCAGTTAACACAATCACCTTGGCTTGGCTCGCCTTAATTTCATCGAAATAGTTAAAGCCGCTATCGTTGTCGGGGAAATCAAGATCAACGATGGCGACATCAAATTTCATGGCCTGCAATTTTTCACGCAATTGGCTGCCCGTGGCGGCATAATGCAATTCATACGTTTCACCAAGTAGCATGCGAATGCCTTCGAACACGATGCGGTGGTCATCAAAAACCAGTACTTTTTGCATAATTAAGTCAACTCAGGTAAAAATAGTGCCAAAGGATGGGACAAACAGGGAAAAAGCAACCGGGTGAAATATCAACTTCATGTTTATAGAAGTTAGCGAACTCTACAACAATTCGAGCAAGGCGGCAAGTGTTGTCGCTATTTTTTGTAAAAAAGAAACAACGCTGGTGCGTTTTACCAATCCAATAAACCAAAGTTGTTATTAAATTAGCTTCATTCTTTTCTATCTAGCAAATTACGTGCTGCACAATAGCAAGTTTCTGAATAGCCAGCCACAAGCTGCTTACCAACGAATAGCAAAAAATACATTATAAATCAGCAAAAAACCAACCTTACAGCGTGACCGATTCTTTGGTTTAATGGTGGTCTGCAATTAAATTTAATTGCCGCCTACAACACCATTTAAAATTGAATTGGAACCGCTAATGAAATCGATTACCCGCCTTTACCAGTGCTGCGCTGCAACCATAATGAGTTTAACTTTTTGCACGCATGCGCATGCACTTGGCGGCGATATTATACGTAACCCACCGCCACCCAAAGTCAGCCAAGACAGCCCACTCCCACCCATACCAACGCCACACCCCACGGCCAAACCGCCATTGCCAGCAGACAAAACGCCTACCAAACCCACGCCGCCAAGTCCCCCGTGTGATAACGGCGCGAAAAAAACCACCTGACTTACTCTGAGCCAACCCACCCCGCCATTGCAACAAGTCTTGCTTGGCGTAGTGGGTGCCAGTACAATCGCTGCTCACCACCATTAAACAAATCCTTCAGGGATTGGCGGGCACGCTTTAATCACGGGGCGATTTCATGGTCTTTTCCAATGTACGGTGGGAGGGCGTTTCCAGGCCAATTCGCTGGGCGTACACAAGTGAGTAGATGCCAACATATATGAGCGCGCACGCACAACAATCCAAGCTACGCAGGTGGGGTAAGCGCCTGCTGTGGTTGCTATTCATTCTCTTTATACCCCTTGCCGGCTATCTCTACTATTACGGCCCGTGGATTGCCTATCACTTGGCAACAGGCCCACTTGGTGGTTCTGTTATTGTTGAAACTGATGCATCCTGTGGGGACGGCGAATACCGCATTGTGGTTTATAAATACAGGAGTGGCGATGGCTATTTGGAATTAACGAATCGGGCAGGTAAGGTTTTTGATTCTGCCAAATATGCAAATAGCATTGAATATGGCCCATTTAGGTGGAAGCCGGATTGTAAAAGGGTACTGGTTGGGTCAAATGAGGGCTTGGTATTTTTGGAGGTGAAGTAACATTTTTCTGCGCCAGAAATACATACTTTTACATCTCCAGCTACCTACGCGGAGGCATTAGGCGCGAACGCAATCCGAATCATGAACCCAATCAATGACGCAGTAAAGGCTTACTATGAAAAGCAGGACTGGGCTATGTAAAAAAAGGGGCTACCTTTACACGCGACTTTGATTTGGGGGAAGTATGAGTAAGAAAATTATCAATTTAAATGCGCAGCGCCGAAGCAAACGCCCACGTTCGCTTGATGAGGTTGCGGAAATAGCAGTGCGGCGCTACTTCGATCCGGCGTTACTTGCTGCGACTGAAGAACCAATGAATTTTGCTTCTGGCAAACCGATGCCCAATGGGAGCTTTGTCCCGGATGGCCCTGACGAGATAGACGACGAGGATATTCATGAAGCAAGATAACAAAGAAATTCGTATGCCAGAATTGGAAAAGCAAATGACACCACTTTCAGCAGAGGTTTCGCCCCTTCCTCCTGCAAACGGGTTCATCAATAGCGCTGCAATGCGTGCGGCACGTAAGTATTTACCGCAAACGATTGAAGATGATTTTCGGCTGAATAGCAAAGACAAATGAAATTGCGTGCCTCTAGCGTAAATTTTGCGCCCCACACTAACGATCTGGGCCACATCGTTAGCAAGTTGTTTGCTGCACAGTGGTAAGTTTCTGAATGGCCAGCCACAAGTTTCCTACCAAAGTGTGGCAAAAAATATATTGGCAACTAGCAAGAAACAAACCTTACAACGTGAGCGATTCTTTGGTCTAATGGTGATATGCAATTAAGTTTAATTGCCGCCTACATCACCCTCTACCATTGAATTGAGACCGCCAATGAAATCATTTCCCCGCCTTTGCCAGTGCTGCGCTGCAATCTTGATGAGTTTAATCCCATGCGCGCAGGCGCATGCGGTTCTCGGCTGGGATCTCCCCGCACCACCACCACGCAAAATTGCCCCAGCCACACCCCTTCCTCCCATACCAACGCCACACCCCACACCCAAACCAACGCCCCCGGCAGACAAAACGCCCACCAAACCCACGCCACTAAGCCCGCCATGTGATAACGGCGTGAAAAAAGCCACCTGACTTACCCAGCGCCAACCCACTCCGCCATTGCAACAAGCCTTGCTTGGCGGCGTGTAGGCCAGTATACTTGCCAATTTTATATACTGGAGCAGGGCTATGGAAGAAATGGTCGAATTATCCGCTACCGCGATGATGCTTGTTGCAGGCGGTACTGGTTACCCAACTGCTGCCGCTTTGCCGATGTTAGGCACGTGCCCCGATACATCAGCAGGCGTCCCACCAAATCCGCCACCCCGTTAAAGCGAACCAATTCCTTTGCATTCACGTAATTTTCCAGGTACCTTTTATGTCATCAATCATTAAAATCGTCCCGGTTTACGTTGTATTGACATTTGAAGCCTTGCTTGGCAGATTGGGGGCCAGTATAATTGCCATTTTTATATACTGGAGCAGGGCTATGGAAGAAATGCTGGAATTATCCACTACGGCGGTGTTGCTGGTTGCGGGCGGTGCTGATGATGCAAACCGCACGCTACTTAGCCCCGATTGGCCAGGGGATACGGTGCAGCCGATGATTGGGTCATCTAATCAATTTCCTACATCAACCCCACCCAACCCACCGCGCTAAAGCAGCCCGAGGCTTTTGCGTTCACATAATTGATCAGGCCCCTTTTATGACACCAACTATCAAAAACATCCCGGTAAGCATTGTATTAACATTTGAAGCTTTACTGCGTTTTGGATTATTGGCGACCTTGTTTCAAGCCGAAGTCATTGCAAGCGGCCTACTTGCAAAAACCCCAACAACGGCCGCGTATTACTATGCGAACTTTACGGTTGCCCTCATCTTCGCTGGCTTAATCCGTTTTTCCGGGCCAAATTGCACCGTAGCCGATATTCAAGAATTATGCCTGTATGATGCCTTGGTTCAACTGATTGGGCTATTCTTGTTTAAGCTGGGTTCACCTGATACCAGCGCCATGGTGCAGAGTGCATCTACCATGGTATTGCTGGCAAAAGC